>JAHHSE010000139.1 GCA_020025395.1 Oscillospiraceae bacterium | reverse complement strand
GAGTGGTCTTGGAACTGGGACGGGCGTCGGTTTCCATGGTCCAGCGCAGATTGAAGCTGGGCTATGGGCGGGCGGCCCGTCTGGTGGACCAGATGGAGGAGAAGGGGATTGTGGGACCCTTTGAGGGGTCCAAGCCCCGTCAGCTTCTGATTACCAAGGAACAGTGGCAGGAAACGCAGATGAAACAGGGGGGAGAGGGATTCCTCTCAGAGCCGGTTCCGGAGGAGCTGGGCATGGAGGGGGATGCCATTCCCCAGTCCGGAGATCTGCCCCCCTTTGACTTGGACAACGAGGGCTTCTAACAGAAACAGCAGGGTCATCCCGGATTCCATTCCAGGATGACCCTGCTGTTTTACAGAACCAAGGTACCGTTTTCATCCTCCAGAAGAAGGAGGATTTTTTCCTCCGCACCGGTTTGAGCGTTTATATAAACCAAAACATGGCCTCCGTCCTGATTTTCACATTTGAATTCATGACAGAGGATCTCCTGTTCTCCGGCAGTGGGAATCAGTGCCAGCTGGTGGGAGAGAACCGTAAGCTCAGGGACCAGAGTGGCCTGGGCGCTCTCTTTGGAAATCGAGGGGGAGGGAAGGGTGCGGGTTGTGTGATGGGTGAGATAGTTGCTGGCCTCAAATCCAGCGATCTCCCCCTGATCCAATGCCACCGTAATTTTAATCAGATCCGGATAGCAGAGGACCCCATCTTGAACCGGGGCAAAATTGATGGTGAGGAGACCGGACTGACGGATCAGATAAGTCTCCTTCATATTCGGGAAATTGTGACTGGAGAGAAAGGCTTTCGCAAGAGAGAGGGCCTCCTCCGATGAGATCCGGGGAAGGTCGAAGGGGCGGGAGAGAAGCAGAGTGACAGGGATCCCGCCTTGTTGGGAGACCTCCAGCCAGACGCTTTCCTCGGAGGTCTCCAGACTCAAACTGTAAGTGGGAAGGGCACCGTTTCCTACGGAGGCCACAGTGAAAGCCTCTGGGGGGAAATTCAGAAACCGACCTCCCGCCTCCAATGCCGCCTGCTCATTCATCATGGGCAGTCCCTCCAAAAACTTCGGGGTCCGTCCGGTAAGATGCTCGGAGAAGGGTCCGTCATAGAGAAGGGTGGGAAGCTCCGGAAACTCCTTCTCCATAGTTTCAAAGGCAGAGCCGGCGGGAATCGTCTTTTGATTTTGGGCAGACAGACGCTGTTCCGCATCCAGGACGGTCTCCAGAGTAAAGGTGCGATCATTCAGCTCCTCTTCCAAGCTGTCCAGACGAAGGGCCAGCTCTCCCGATGCGTTGGCCAGATCCTTTAATGTTTCCCGTTCCGGGATCCCAAGACCTCCGGCTGCCGCCTGACGGGCCAGCGCGTAGGCGTAATCTCCGGTTTTGGAGAGAAAGGCGGCGGTCTCCTCCAGCTCAACATTGGAAAAGGGAAGCTGTCCTAAGGCCACCTGGGCCGCCGCCGCTCTGGAATAGACCTCGGCGTATAGGGCGGTCTGCAGGGGGGGAGAGGTGACATACCGTCCCTTTTGCAGGGCGGAATTCAGTCCTTCCACCTGATCTGTAAGCTCTATGAAAGAGTGCTGATATTCGTTGGTGAGGAGACGGCGGTATGCGGCGGCCTGCACCTTGCCCTGCCAGGCCAGCCCGCAGAGGATCACAAAGGCGGCAGAACCGAAGGTGATACAGCGTAACTTGGTTTTTCGTGTCATAAAAGCCCTCCCTTTTGGAGGATAGTATGCCTGTTTTCAGAAGGAATATCCCGTGGAAAAAGAGGATTTCCAGCCGGAGGGAGAAAAGATAGACAAAATGGATTCCAATCGGGAAAAACGGGCATGAGGGGGGATGACGAAGAAGAGAAAGAACGATCTGCATCCCGTGAGATGCAGATCGTTCCTTTTTTGGAAGCGGGAAAACTCAGGAGGCGGAAAGCTGGGCAATGCCAAGATCGATCCGGCGGAGGGTCTCCTCCTTGCCCAGAATCTGGCAGAACTCCACAGCGCCGCCGGGGGTTACGGCCTTTCCGGAGAGGGCGGTGCGGACCGGCCACATAATGCGTCCGTTTTTCAGCTCCAACTTCTGGGCCAGCTCTACCAGAGCGGTATGAATGGATTCATAAGTCCAATCGGTGAGTTCGGCCAGAATGGGCCGGGTGAGCTGAAGGGCCTCCAGGGAATTTTCCAGGGTAGTCTTCATTTTCTTGTGAACATACAGCTCATTGGAGTAGGTGGGCAGGGCATCAAAGAAATCCACCTGAGGGGCGATATCCAGGAAGGTGTCACACCGGGGCTGGACCAGGGGAGCCACCAGGGAGAGGTCGATGGAGGGGGAGGAAATGGCGGACTGGAGATAGGGGAGGGCGGCCTGATAGAAGTCCTTGGGTGCCATGGCCCGAAGGTAGTTGGCGTTAAAGTATTTGAGCTTCTCCAGATCGAAAATGGCGGGAGACTTGGAGATTCCGGACAGATCAAAGGCACGGGTCAGCTCCTCCAGGGTGAAAAACTCCCGCTGGGAATCCACTCCCCGGGGGGACCAGCCCAGAAGGGCCACATAGTTGAGAATGGCCTCAGTCAAATAGCCCTGGGCCTTCAGGTCCTCATAGGAGGGGTCCCCGTGGCGTTTGGACATTTTATTGTGCTGATCCCGCATGACGGGAGAGCAGTGAATATAGGTGGGGATCTCCCAGCCAAAGGATTCGTACAAAAGATTGTATTTGGGGGCGGAGGAGAGATATTCGGAGCCGCGGACCACATGGGTAATTCCCATGAGATGATCGTCGATAACATTGGCGAAGTTATAGGTGGGAAGTCCATCGCTTTTGAGGAGGATCTGTTCATCCAGCTCGGCATTTTCCACGGTGATGTCCCCGAAGGAGGCATCGTGGAAGGTGGTGGTTCCTTCGGCGGGGATTTTTTGACGGATGACATAAGGTTCCCCGGCGTCGATTTTGGCCTCCGCTTCTTGGGCGCTCAGGTGAGGACAGGAGCAGTGGTGCTTATGCACGCCCTTTTCCTCAGTCTCTTCGGCCTCTTCGGATTTTTTGCAGAAGCAGTAGTAGGCCCCGCCCCGCTCCACCAGAAGCTTGGCATACTGACCATAGGTCCCGCGGCGCTCAGACTGGATGTAAGGTCCCACAGGACCACCCACATCGGGACCCTCGTCATGGGTGAGTCCGCATTCTGCCATGGTGCGGTAAATCATCTCCGCAGCGCCCTCCACCAGACGGCCCTGATCGGTGTCCTCAATGCGCAGGAGGAACCTGCCCCCTTGATTGCGGGCGATCAGCCAGGTGTAAAGGGCGGTACGCAGATTTCCCACATGCATATAGCCGGTGGGGGAAGGGGCAAAGCGGGTGCGGACCTCCCCCTTTGGGATACGGGATTCCATTTCATCAAACCAGGTCATATCCATAAAAGGACCTCCTTCTCTCTTGCATCAAATTATATCATGTTATTTTACTTTTCCCAGCATGTAGGTTTGTCAAACATATTGGACAGTGCACTCAATAGGAGAATTCCAACCGAGAGGTCTCATCGGGAAGTTGTTGGAACGGCGGTTGTGAAGGAGAAGCTGTT
>JAHHSE010000138.1 GCA_020025395.1 Oscillospiraceae bacterium | reverse complement strand
GTCAGACCGCAGCCCTTTGTCGAAAATCTCCGAAGGAGTTTTTCGACAGTCTCAGCGGTCCTTCTTTCGGAAGGACCGCTGCATAAACAGGAATTATGAAGATATGGATTTGGGATTTTCCATGGAGGGGGGGATCACACGGATCTCCAGAATCCGGCGGTGGTCCACCCGGGTGACGGTGACATCCAGTCCGTCTGAAACAAAGCGGTCTCCTACCTCAGGGACCCGTCCGATCTCCTCCATGACCCAGCCGGAGATGGTGGCTGCGTCGCAGTCTCCCCGGATGGAAAAGAGGTCATAAAGGTCTGTCAAATTGGCACTGCAAGAGATGAGATAGCTGCCATCCGGCTGCTTTTGAAACTCTTCAATGACCTCATCATGCTCGTCCCAAATCTCTCCCACAAGCTCTTCCAGAATGTCTTCCAGAGTGACAATTCCCTCGGTGCCGCCGTATTCATCCACCACGACGGCCATATGGGCTTTGGCCTGCTGCAGGATGCGGAGAAGCTGGGAAATCTTAGTGCTGCCGGTGGTGGCAATGACCTGACCCAGGGCATCCATAAAAGAGCTTTGCTTATGGTAGCGGCAGGCGTAAAAGTCCTTTTCGTGAAGGACGCCGATAATGTTGTCCACAGTGTCGTGGTAGACGGGGAGACGGGAGTAGCCGGACTCTGCGAAGAGGGCGGCAACCTCCTCCATGGTGGCGGTATCCTCGGCGGCAACGAGGTCCACACGGGGGGTCAGAATCTCATCCACATCCATGTCATTAAACTCAATGGCGGAGCGGATCAGTTCGCTTTCGTGTCGGTCCAGACCACCCTCGTTTTCCGCCTCGCTTACCATGGTGATAAGCTCCTCTTCGGTGATTCCGTTGCTTTCCGAGCTGTGGAAGATGGTTTGAAGGAGCCGCTTCCACTGGGCAAAGAGGAAGTTGACGGGACGGAAGAGGAAAATGAGGACACGGAGGATGGGGGCGGAGAACATGGCAAAGGCTTCCGGGCTCTCCTTTGCCAGACCCTTGGGGGAGATCTCACCAAAGATCAGGATGGTAATGGTGAGGACCACCGTGGAGATGATGGGTCCGTAATTTTGATAAAGCTGGGTGAAGAGGACGGTACCCACGGTGGAGGCGGTGATGTTGACGATGTTGTTGCCGATCAGGATGGTGGAGAGAAGACTGTCATAGTCTTCTGCCAGGGAGAGGGCCGTGGCGGCGCGCCGATTGCCGTTTTCCGCCTTACTCTTGATGCGGATCTTGTTCAGAGAGGTAAAGGCGGTCTCCGTGGCGGAGAAATAGGCAGAGAGGGCCACGAGAACGACGAGGATGGCAACTAGGCCAGGTGTGTCCATTTGGACAGATCAACTCCTATAAAAAGATTATCCCCTTAAAAGAGGATTTGGTGTTACGGTACCATATTTTCGGGAAAAAAGCAAGAGGAAGATGGAAGAAAAAGAATTTCTTTCAGGACAGGCCTCCCAGGAGACCGGCGTAGAGGCTCACCAGAGCGGTATGCTCCAGCCGCTCCATGGCCTCATAGGCCTCCTCCGGGGTGCGGCCCAGGGTAATTGCTCCGTATTGGGCCAGAAGGACGCCCTTGCCGGTCAACAGGTGGGGCCGGACGGCCTTGACCCGGTCCTCAATTTCGAGGGACACGGGCTGGGCGCAGGGGATGGGTCCCAGCAGGGGAGGCACCTCCTCCAAAAGCCGGGCAGGCAGGTCCCGGCGGGCGGCGGCATAGGCGGTGGCGGCAGGGGGCCGGGCGGAGCATACCCCGCCAATTCCGGCACGGATTTGAAGACACATGAGGTGAAGGGCAATCTCTGAGGAGGGAGGCCAGGGACAGCCCTCATCCAGAGGTTCCCCCTGATCGTCCACAAGAACGATCATATCCGGGGTGAGGGCGGATTTGGACACCCCGTCCGGGGTGAGGAGGATGCGGTCCGGGGCGGCCCTCAGACTGAGGGTCCCGTCGGCGGCCGGGGCAAAGCCTCTTTCCCACAGCTTTTTGCCCAGCGCACAGAGAAGACGGCGTTCGGGCATAAATTTCATAGCTTTCTGCTCCTTTGAAAAACGAGGGGTGAAGCCACCCCTCGTTTGGTAAAATCATTTTTCCTTCTTGGGCGCCTGGGGATCGTTTTCCAACAGGGCCTTCGCTGAGGCGGCCAGACCGGCCAGCCCCTGAATCTCCGAGGGGACAATAATCTTGGTGGCCTTTCCGTCGGCGGCTTTGCCAAAGGCCTCCAGGGCCTTGATCTTCAGAACAGCCTCACCGGGCCGGGCTTCGTTGATCAGTTTGATGGCATCGGCGGTGGCCTGCTGAACCTTCAGAATGGCCTCTGCTTCGGCTTCCGCCTGAAGGATCTGGGCCTGTTTGGCACCCTCGGCCTGGAGGATGGCGGCCTGCTTGGCGGCATCGGCCCGGAGGATGGCGGACTGCTTGTCGCCCTCTGCCACCAGGATCTGGGACTGCTTCTGCCCCTCGGCCTGGAGGATGGATTCCCGGCGTTCCCGTTCCGCCTTCATCTGCTTTTCCATGGCATCCTGGATTTCACGGGGCGGGATAATGTTCTTCAGCTCCACACGGCCAACCTTGATGCCCCAGGGGTCGGTGGCCTCATCCAGAAGGGTGCGCATCTTGCTGTTGATGATATCCCGGCTGGTGAGGGTCTGATCCAGCTCCAGCTCACCGATGATGTTGCGCAGGGTGGTGGCGGTGAGGTTTTCGATGGCGCTCATGGGATGCTCCACCCCGTAAGTATAGAGCTTGGGATCGGTGATCTGGAAGTAGATCACGGTGTCAATCTGCATGGTGACATTGTCCTTGGTGATGACAGGCTGGGGGGCGAAGTCCACCACCTGCTCCTTGAGGGAGATCACCTTGGCCACCCGCTCAATAAAGGGGATCTTGAGGTGAAGTCCCACGCCCCAGACGGCCTGGAAAGCGCCCATGCGCTCCAGCACATAGGCTTTGGACTGCTGGACAATAATGATGTTTTTGGCCAGAAGAATCAGAATCACCGCCACCAGGGCAATGATGAGAATGGTGCCGAAGATGCTTCCAACCTCAGCCAGATGATAACCGAACATGGTCAAGCCTCCTTATATTCGGCAGAAACTGCCGGAGAAACCAAAACTTTTACCCCCTCAATTTCCAAAATGGTGACGGGGGTGTCAACGGGAATGGGGGTATTTTCCCTGCTGCGGGCCGTCCATTCCATGCCGGAGACAGAGACGCGGCCCTGGGCCTTTCGATTGTCAATGGTTTCCACCACAACCCCCTCCTGCCCCAGGATACGGTCTGCGTTGGTGGGATGGCGGCGGGGGATCAGAAATTTTTGGGCCAGAGGGCGAATCAGCGCCATGGAAATCACGCTGACCAGGGAAAAAACAGCCAGCTGAATCCAAAAGGATGGGGTAAAGAGAGAGGTGATAAATGCGGCGGCGGACCCGATGGCAAACCAGATGGAGACCAAACTCACCGTAACCCCTTCCACCACCATGAAAAGGATGACCGCACCCAGCCAAAGATAGCCTGAATTCATAAAAAACCTCCTTTTTTATTCAGAATGTCCAAAGGAG
>JAHHSE010000137.1 GCA_020025395.1 Oscillospiraceae bacterium | reverse complement strand
CTTATACACCCCCGCCCCCTCTCCCGGATGGGGCGCCGAGGCCGCCAGCCGCTCCGCCCGGGTGCAGTAGCAGGGGTAGATCCGCCCCCGCTCCTCCAAAAAGGAAAAGGCACGGGCATAGCGCTCACCCCGCTGACTCTGCCGATAGGGTCCGTTGGGTCCTCCCGCTCCGTAGCCCTCGTCCCAGTCCAGCCCCAGCCACTCCAGATCCCTGGCAATCTGAAGGGCGTACTCCTCCCGGCAGCGGTCAGGATCCAGATCCTCCATCCTCAGCAGCATAACTCCCCCCTGGCTCCGGACCGAGAGCCAGGCCAGCAGGGCGGCGTACAGATTGCCCAGGTGCATCCTCCCGCTGGGAGAGGGGGCAAAACGGCCTTTTACCATTCCACCATTTCCTTTCTCTTTTTTTCAGAAAAAAAGCGGGAGTCGTTCTCCCGCTTTTTGTCAGCACCGATCACCGAACTCTCTGTAAAATTTGTCATGAATGGCCTGGACCGCATCGTCAGCGTCCCCCTCATCCACCAGCACCGAGACCTTGATCTCACTGGTGGAAATCATGTGGATATTGATGTTGGCGTTATAGAGCGCCTCAAACATCCGGGCCGCCACACCGGGGTTGTTGATCATTCCCGCCCCCACGATGGAGACCTTTGCAATGTCCTCCGACACATCTGCCCGGTCGAAGTGGATGTACTCCTTCCCCTCCTCCAAAAGAGTCCTGGTGACCTCCACATCTCCACGGCTGATGGTAAAGGAGATGTCCTTGGTGTTGTTCCGTCCGATGGACTGCAAAATGAGATCCACATTGATGCCATGCTTGGCCAGAAGAGAGAAGATTTTAAAGGCGATGCCCGGCTCATCCGCCACGCCGACCACAGCGACCCGAGCCACATTTTTATCCTTGGCAACCCCGCTCACATGACTTTTTTCCACGACTTTTGTGACCTCCTTCACGATTGTCCCGGGTCTCCCTGTAAAGCTGGAAAGAACCTCCAGATTGACATTGTACCGCTTGGCCATCTCCACCGATCGGTTGTGGAGGATCTGGGCGCCCAAAGTGGCCAGCTCCAGCATTTCGTCATAGGTAATCTCCTCCAGCTTTCGGGCGCCGGTCACCATGCGGGGATCCGCGGTGTAAATGCCATCCACATCGGTGTAGATCTGGCAGAGATCCGCATGGAGAACCGCCGCCAGGGCCACGGCGGAGGTATCCGATCCTCCCCGGCCCAGGGTGGTGATATCGTCATATTTGTTGATGCCCTGAAATCCTGTGACGATAACGATGCTTTTTTTATCCAGCTCCGACAGCAGCCGCTCGGTACGGACCGTCTTGATCCGGGCGGAGGAATGGCCGGAATCCGTCTGAAATCCCGCCTGCCATCCTGTGAGAGACACCACGGGATAGCCCATGGCCTCAATGGCCATGGCGCAGAGGGAGCAGGAAATCTGCTCCCCGGTGGAGAGGAGCATATCCATCTCCCGGCGGCTGGCCTTTGGATTGATCTCAGCCGCTTTGGCAATCAGGTCGTCGGTGGTGTCTCCCTGGGCGGATAGCACCGCCACCACATTGTGGCCCCGCCGATAGGTTTCGGTGATAATCCTGGCCACATTGCGGATTCTGTCCCCGTCCGCCACCGAGCTTCCGCCGAACTTCTGTACAATGAGTCCCATCTATGATAAACCCCCTTTATTGGGAAGGGTTGGGCGTTTGATGCCTTGACTTCCTCTATCTATATTTATGCGTTCAGAACCCGATAGGCCCCCAGGACAGCGCATCTTGACAGAGCCTCCTCCAGGGCGGGACGGGTCATCGGCTCCGTCCGGACCGCGGCCCACGGACCATCGATCCGCCTGGCCCCCGGCAGGGCCTTTTCCAGCGTCTCCGGGTCTCCTTCCGCCCGTATGCACCAGACATCCGCTACCTCCTCCACGGGTGCCAAAAGCTCCGCTCCCGCAGGCTCCCAGCACAGGTTAAACCGCACGTCCATCCCCCTGGCAATGTCCATCACATCCGCCACCACGGCAGAGGCTGTGGGCAGCTTCCCCGCCCCCAGTCCATAGAACATGACATCCCCGATGACATTTCCGGTCACCGCAATTCCGTTGAACACATCCTCCACGCCGGCCAGTGGGTCCCCATTGGGTACGAAGTGCGGCTCCACAAAGGCGGAAACCCTTCCGTCCTCCCGGCGGAAGGCCCTGCCCAGAAGCTTGACCTGACAGCCGCAGGCCGCGGCCAGGGCCACATCCTGCGCGGTAACCCCTCGAATGCCAACCGTGGGCACCTGGTCCGGCGGGATCTGCCTCCCGAAGCAGATGTCGGAGAGGATGCAGATCTTTCGGCAGGCATCCTTCCCGTCCACATCGGCGGAGGGGTCCCGCTCCGCATAGCCCTTCTCCTGCGCCTCTCTCAGGGCCGACTCAAAGGAAAGTCCCCCTCGGATCATTCGGGTGAGGATATAGTTCGTGGTTCCGTTTAAAATGCCGGTGATCCGGCTGATCTCATTGGCGCAGAGACACTGGCAGAGAGGGTGGATGATGGGAATTCCGCCCCCTACGCTGGCCTCAAACAGATAGCGGACCCCATGCTCCTTCGCCAGGGCCAAAAGCGCCCCGCCATGCTCCGCCACCAATTCCTTATTGGAGGTGACCACATGCTTTCCGGCCGCCAGGGCCCGGCGGGTAAATTCCAGGGCCGCCCCTGTCCCTCCGATGGTCTCCACCACAATGGAGACCTCCGCATCTCTCTCAATCACAGAAAAATCTGTCACAAAGCGATCCGCCCACGGACTCTCCGGCTGCGGCCGCAGATCCAGAATGTATTTCAGCTCTATGGGGTCATGGACCCGACGGGCGATGGATGCCCCGTTGGTCGCCAAAACCTCGGCCACGCCGGAGCCTACCGTTCCAAAGCCCAGAACGGCAATTATACTCATATGCTTTCTCCTTTTCCGTTTGCGGGCGGCACACGGCTCCTTATCCCGCCAGGATCTCCGCCTTAACGACACCGGGAGTGGCCCTCAGCAGGTCCTCCACCTCTTCCAGCGGTCGGGTGAGGGAGTTGGTCTCCGCCGTCACCGTCACCGCCGCACAGCCGTTGCTGGGTATGCTCTGGTTGATGGTGAGGATATTGGCTCCGCACTGGGCAAAGACCCCCAGCACAGCGGACAGAATTCCCGGCTCATCTTTCAGCACATTTTGGAAGGTGACGATTCTCCCATGAAGCATATCATTGAACGGACGAACCGAATCCTTATATTTATAAAACGCGCTTCGACTGATTCCCACCATCTGGGTGGCCCGGTGGACAGTCTCCACCTCTCCGGTATCCACCAGACGCTTGGCCTCCGCTACCTTCAAAAAAATCTCCGGCAAGGCCGCCGACTCTACCACAAAATAATTGGGCATCTTAGGCATTCTATGCACCTGCTCTCCTTTTTGTCTTTCTTGGAAAGCCATTTGTTCTTCGCCCTCGTTCATTCTATCACAGTCTCCCCCGGAACGACAATCAGTCATTTCTCCATGATATCCCTGCATTTATCCCATAATTTTAGCTAAAATCACGAAAATTTTATATTCTCTTCCCCTTCCCCCTGAAAAATCCCGGACTGCCCCCATATAAATAGTTATATAATAATATATTTATACTGCTTGTATTTATTTTACTTTTGGAAAGCGCCAAGCCGGAGGATCCTACATAGGATGGCCTGTGGGTATCCCACATCAATATTGGATAACAGACCTGCTAAGTTTTGTCAAGGGTAAAAAAGCAAAGATCATAAGTAGGTGA
>JAHHSE010000136.1 GCA_020025395.1 Oscillospiraceae bacterium | reverse complement strand
TCAGACCGCAGCCCTTTGTCGAAAACCTCCGAAGGAGTTTTTCGACAGTCTCAAATCCGGTATCCAAGTGGATACCGGATTTCCATTTCATAGGGCTTCCATCAAAAAAGGTCCGGAATCCCAACGGATTCCGGACCTTTTGTCGCTCCTTGCACTCCCTCTTACAGGGTCTTGGCAAAGTCCATGGGGATGTAGGTCACCCCATCCTTGCAGTAGACATAGTGGGTCAGCTCCATGGTATCCCCGCCGCCGATCTGGCAGTCGTAGCTCTCCAGGGTAACGGTGTAGCTGGTGGTCCCACGGGTCATGGTTACGCTCTGATTGTCGCCGTTCCAGGTCACGGTGTAGCCCTTGCTTTCCGCCACCTGACGGAGGGGCACATCGGCCATAAAGGTGGCAGGCTCTCTGCTGGCGGAGAGACCGGTATTGTGCATCATTGTGGTGAGCAGCTTGGCGTACAGATTGTCGGAGAGCTTCATCTCCCACTCAGCCATCTGGATTCCCAGCTCGGTCACATAAGCGTCGCCGGCCTCGCTGCTCTCCGCGTACTTGGCCTGCATCACAGAGGCGGCATCCAGCATCTGCTGATACATGAACTGCTCCTGCATATCCCAGAACTCCATGACACCCTTGCTGTACAGGCTGCGATTCTGCTCCGCCAGAGTGCAGATCCGCTTAAATTTCCAGAAGGCTCCCTCAGAGTCATAGGTATCCCCATCCAGATGATAGGCCGGGGCGGTATCGGTAATCCCTGAGAAGAAGGGGATGAACACGGAGTGCTGGGTGTTGCCCAGGGCCAGCCAGTCAATGGCGGCACACTCGGCAGGCCAGTCGGGGAAGGTCTGAAGAATATGGATTTGAGAGGAGCGCTCGGTGCCGATGACACGGTTCCCCTCCTGACCGGGCAGCGTCACATCCAGAGGAGTACCCTCCAGACGGTTCCGGTAGATGTCCATCACCTTGAGCACACTGACCTTCTCATCGGGGGTGTAGAAGAGAGGATAAAATTCATCGCTCTTGTACTCACCGGCCTGAGAAGGGGCCAGAATGGTCATGCCCACCCAGTTGCGCATATTGTTGTAGTCCTCACGGGTCTGGTTGCAGAGGGACTTGGCCAGATGATACAGCTCCCCCTCCTTGACCGCCAGGCCCAGCTCGTCAATAAGCTCGAAGAGGCCGTCGGAGTAGATATAGCCGTCCTCCGGGGTGGCCTTGGGGTCCACCAGACCGATCATGTTGTGGTTGCCGAAGACAGCCACCTTATCATCGGGCATCTTCATGGCGCAGTAGTGATGTCCGCTGTAGATTTCCACAATCCAGGCTTCCTTCTGGTCAGCAATCATCACGGTGTTGCCCTCTTCGGAGCCGTACTGATCCACATAGCCCAAAAGTACATCCACCGCCTCGCGGGCGGAGGTGGAGACCGCCGCCACCGAAGCCGCCAGAATGGCTTCACGGAGGCTGGACTCAATGAAGGGGTCGGCCTTTTCCCAGGCCTCGCAGGTGGAGGTGGAGACCGTGGCGGTGACGCTCACCCCATACTCATTGGTGCAGGAGCCCGGGTACATCCCGTCATCTCCCCTGGTATAATCGGGCACATATGTATACTGATAGGTGGTATCGGGCAGAGGGAGCTTAAATCCGTTGGCTGTGTCTTCCAGATAGCGGCCGGGCACATTCTCCACCCGGGGCTGAACCTTGAACATCTTGTTGTAGTCACCCTGTCCCTGGTCCTCGCTGCGGGCGATGAGGTAGGTTCCCTGATCGCTGACATCCTTGCCTACATAGGTGCCTGTACACGCCAGTGCGCTGCTGCTGAGGAGCATGATGCCCGCCAGAGAAACAGAGAGCGTCCGAATCGGTCTTTTCATTGTGATATGCCTTCCTCTCTTCAAAATAAATGTTCACTTGGGGGACTGTCGTCCTCTGTCGCCTCCTTCCCATGTGCAGCAAAACCCACAACATAAAGGCAGTTCTCCCGATTTACATTTGTATTTTTGCACAATTTTCATGGAAAGTCAAGCCTTGACAAAAAATTTTTTATGCGAATAGTTCGAGGAGGATCTTTTTGGGACCCCCCTCGAACCCGGTCCTCACCGACTCCAGCGCCGGATGAGTTTTTCCAGCTCGGCGTTGAAGGCGGCCAGATCCTTGTTGGTGCCGCCCCGGTTGTTTTTCACCACCGCCATGAGCTGATCCGCCGTGCTTTCCAGCTTTCGGAATGCCGGGGAAGCCGAGGCCGCGGTAAAGGCTTGCTTGGGAGCCAGCTCCACACCGGCCGCCAGCATCCGGTTGCTGGCCAGGTCATAGACCTCCTCATAGAGAGGGGCGTGGGCAGAGATCCCCATGTCCCGCAGGGTCTGGGCATAGATGTCGGTCACCTTGTTGTCCCCGTGGACCACAAAAACCTGCTGAGGCTTGGGATCAAAGGCTTTGATCCAAGCCAGCAGATGATTCCGGTCCGCATGGGAGGAAAGGCCTTTAAAATTCACGATTCTGGCCCGGACGGCAATCTCCTCCCCGAAGAGCTTGACGGTTTTTACCCCGTCCAGCAGCGCTCTGCCCAGGGTCCCTTCCCCCTGGTAGCCCACAAATACGATGGTACACTCCGGGCGCCAGAGATTGTGCTTCAGGTGGTGGCGGATTCGGCCTGCGTCGCACATACCGGAGGCCGAAATGATCACCTTGGAGCTTCGGTCCATATTGAGGGCCTTGGACTCGTCGCTGGTATGGGTCAGGGTCAGACCGGGGAAAGTGAAGAGATTCCCGTTCTTGACGGCCTCGATGGCCTCCTCGTCCAGATATCCCCGGAGATCTCCTGCAAAGATCTTCGTGGCCTCATTGGCCAGGGGGGAGTCCACACAGACGGTGAAGTCGGGATTGCTCTTCACCATCCCCTCCTGCTTCATCTCCCGCATAAAGTATAGAAGCTCCTGGGTGCGTCCCACGGCAAAGGAGGGGATGACCACATTCCCCCCCCTGGAGAAGGTCTCATCAATGATCTTGGCCAGAGCCTCGGTATAGTCCTCCGGCGGCTCGTGGTTCCGGTCCCCATAGGTGCTTTCGGTAACCACATAGTCGGCCTCCTGAATGGTCTGGGGGTCCCGGATGATGGGCTGATCCACATTGCCCAAATCCCCGGAAAAGACGATCTTCTTTTCCACCCCATCCTCCGAGAGCCAGAATTCCACACTGGCCGAGCCAAGGAGGTGACCGGCGTCCACAAAACGAAGCCTTACACCGGGGCAAAGCTCCACCATCTCCCCATATTCATGGGTGACCAGCCGCTTCACCGCCTCCTCCGCGTCCGCAATGGTATAGAGAGGCTCTACAGGGTCGCGGCCCGCCCGTTTTCCCTCCTGATTTTCCCACTCGGCATCCATCTCCTGGATGTGGGCAGAGTCCCGAAGCATAATCCCCAGGAGCTGGGCGGTCAGCCGGGTGGTCACGATGTCTCCGGTGAACCCCTGCTTCACCAGCAGGGGAAGACGGCCGGAATGGTCGATGTGGGCGTGGGTGACCACCACATAATCCACATAGCCCGGCGCAAAGTCCAGCAGACGGTTGTCACGCTCATCCCGGCCCTGCTGCAGGCCGCAGTCCACCAGAATCTTTTTTCCCCCTACCTCCAAACAGTGGCAGGAACCGGTCACAGCCTTTGCCGCGCCGAAGAAGGTCAGTTTCATATCCCCACTCCTTTTGTTATTTTTGTGCGAGCTTTCCTGTTCAGTGTACTTCATCTTGTGTAAAATGTCAAACAACAGGAGGAAAGGATTTTGTACCCTTTCCCAATC
>JAHHSE010000135.1 GCA_020025395.1 Oscillospiraceae bacterium | reverse complement strand
TAATCTTGTCGGCGATGCTCTTGGGAATCTCCACATAGCTGTGGGGCTCCATGGAATACTGACCACGGCCCTGGGTGGAGGAACGCAGATCGGTGGCGTAACCGAACATCTCGCTCAGGGGAACCAGAGCGTCGATCTGGGTGGCACCGGTGCGGGCCTCTGTGCCCTGGATCATGCCGCGGCGGGAGGAGAGATCGCCCATCACATCGCCCATATACTCGTCGGGAGCGATGGCGGAGACCTTCATGATGGGCTCCAGCAGGATGGGATTGGCCTTGCGGCAGGCCTCCTTGAAGGCCATGGAACCGGCAATCTTAAAGGCCATTTCGGAGGAGTCCACCTCGTGGTAGGAGCCGTAGGTCAGGGTAACCTTCACATCCACCACGGGATAGCCGGCCAGAATACCGGCCTGCATGGCGCCCTGAATGCCCTGGTCCACGGCGGGGATATACTCCTTGGGGATTACGCCGCCGGTGATGGCATTGACGAACTCATAGCCCTTGCCGGACTCGTTGGGCTCCACGGTGATGCGGACATGACCGTACTGGCCCTTACCGCCGGACTGACGGGCATACTTGGTCTCCTGCTCCACGGACTTTTTGACGGTCTCCTTATAGGCGACCTGGGGAGCGCCTACATTGGCCTCCACCTTAAACTCACGGAGGAGGCGGTCCACGATAATCTCCAGATGAAGCTCACCCATACCGGCGATAATGGTCTGACCGGTCTCTTCGTCGGTCCAGGTCTTAAAGGTGGGATCCTCTTCCGCCAGCTTCATCAGAGCAAGTCCCATCTTTTCCTGTCCGGCCTTTGTCTTAGGCTCAATGGCCACACGGATGACGGGATCAGGGAACTCCATGGACTCCAGGATGACGGGATGCTTCTCGTCACAGAGGGTGTCACCGGTGGTGGAGTTCTTCAGGCCGACCACGGCGGCGATGTCGCCGGCGTAAACGGTCTCGATATCCTCCCGGTGGTTGGCGTGCATCTGCAGGATTCTGCCGACGCGCTCCTTCTGCTTCTTGGTGGAGTTCAGGACGGCGGTTCCGGTGTTCAGCACGCCGGAGTACACACGGACAAAGGACAGGCGCCCCACATAGGGGTCTGTGGCGATCTTAAAGGCCAGAGCGGAGAAGGGCTCCTCATCGGAGGAGGGACGCTCCTCCTCTTCCTCGGTATCGGGGTTCACACCCTTGATGGGAGGAATGTCCGTGGGAGCGGGCATATAATCCACAATGGCATCCAGCAGCTTCTGCACACCCTTGTTGCGGTAAGAGGTGCCGCAGACCACGGGAATGATGAGGTTTTCGATGGTGCCCTTCCGAATGGCGGCACGGATCTTCTCCTGAGGCACAGGCTGATCCTCCAGGACCAGCTCCATGATCTCGTCGTCCATGTCGGCCACGGCGTCCAGGAGCTTGGAACGATACTCCTGGGCCAGCTCCATCATGTCCTCGGGGATCTCTTCCACACGCATATCCTTGCCGGTCTCGTCATAGTAGACATCGGCGTTCATCTCCACCAGGTCGATGATGCCCTTGAAGGTATCCTCTTTGCCGATGGGGAGCTGGATGGGCACGGCATTGCACTTCAGGCGCTCTGCGATCATGTCCAGCACATGATAGAAATCGGCACCCATGATGTCCATCTTGTTGACATAGATCATCCGGGGGACACGGTAGTGGTCGGCCTGACGCCAAACGGTCTCAGACTGGGGCTCCACGCCGCCCTTGGCGCACATGACGGTCACGGAACCGTCCAGAACGCGCAGAGAGCGCTCTACCTCCACGGTAAAGTCCACATGGCCCGGGGTGTCGATGATGTTGATACGGGTCTGGGGGAACTGATCCTTGGTTCCCTTCCAGTAGCAGGTGGTGGCGGCGGAGGTAATGGTGATGCCCCGCTCCTGCTCCTGTGCCATCCAGTCCATGGTGGCGGTGCCCTCGTGGGTCTCACCGATCTTGTAGTTGACACCGGTGTAGTAGAGGATCCGCTCCGTGGTGGTGGTCTTACCGGCATCGATGTGTGCCATGATGCCGATGTTGCGGGTATTTTCCAGAGATACTTTTCTAGCCATATATGTTTCTCCCTATTACCAGCGGTAGTGGGCGAATGCACGGTTGGACTCGGCCATTTTGTGGGTGTCCTCCCGCTTCTTCACAGCGGCACCAACGCCGTTGGCGGCATCCATAAGCTCGCCGGCCAGACGCTCTTTCATGGTCTTCTCGCTCCGGGCACGGGAATAGTTGGTGAGCCAGCGCAGACCCAGGGTCTGACGGCGCTCGGGGCGGACCTCAATGGGCACCTGATAGGTGGCGCCGCCCACACGGCGGGCCTTGACCTCCAGAGAAGGCATGATGTTCTCGATGGCGGCGGTGAACACATCAATGGGATCCTTTTCGGTCTTTTCCCTGATGATGTCGAAGGCTCCGTAGACCACTTTCTGGGCCACGCCCTTCTTGCCGTCGAGCATAATGCTGTTGACGAGCTTGGTAACCAGGATGGAGTTATACAGCGGGTCTGGCAAAATCTCCCGCTTGGGTACATTTCCTCTTCTGGGCACTTTGCTTCCCTCCTTCATTATAAAATGATTTCATAGGTACTCGAAGTCCCCGCCGTTCGGCGGAGCCTCGTGTCACGGACAGGGCCTGTCCCCGTCCGGTGCCTGCCGAAGAAATGCTCCCGATCTATATTCAGTAAGCACTTCCGGCAAGACAGGTGTCTTGCGCCGGGGCGCAAAATTTCATTCATGTTTGCGTGGACCGGAAGATTACTTCTTGCCGGCCTTGGGACGCTTGGCACCGTACTTGGAACGGGACTGCATCCGTCCGTTCACGCCCTGGGTGTCCAGAACGCCGCGGATGATGTGGTAACGAACACCGGGCAGGTCCTTGACACGGCCGCCGCGGATCATAACCACGGAGTGCTCCTGCAGGTTGTGTCCCACACCGGGGATATAGGCAGTGACCTCATATCCGTTGGTCAGCTTCACACGGGCAATCTTACGAAGCGCCGAGTTAGGCTTCTTGGGGGTGGAGGTACGAACGGCGGTGCAGACGCCGCGCTTCTGAGGAGAAGACAGGTCGACGGTGCGGTTTTTCAGGGTGTTGAGACCGAACTGCATGGCAGGAGAATTGGACTTATAGGTCACAGCCTCACGGCCCTTCCGAACGAGTTGGTTAAACGTAGGCATGGTTTTCCTCCTTTCTTTGGACAATCACTATATTATTTTAACAGAATAAAGGAATATTATTCTGTTAAAACCAAATTTTATGGCCCTCAGGCCAGCAGAGAGGCCGCCACGGCGGCTCCCACGGAGATGGAGCAGGCAAGCCCCAGTTCTTTCATGGTGGAGACCTCCCGGACGGGGATTGATCTCTCCCCGCAGAGGGTGCGGATGGTGTCCTGAAGCAGGGGGTCTGCGTTCCGGGCCAGGTACACCGTTTTGACCCGCCCTTCTTCGATTGCCCGCCTGGTCTGCTTGTTTCCCACCACTTTTGTGCTTTTCTTCAATTCTTCCAGCACAATGGGCCTCCTTTTTGGGCATAATGATACCCCTGTATGGGTATATCGACACGATTTGAAATTATAACATAGAAATCCGGCGGAGTCAAGTATTTATCCGATTCCTTTTCCATTCTTTTGGTGAGGCGAATGCGTGTGGCAGGGTCTGACCGCCAAATCGGTCAAACCCTGCCACTTTTTATCCTCCGGGATTTGGAGGCTCGGATCAATCCATTTCCTCGGACCCGGAATCGAGTTCCGGCTGCAGCTCCGGGACCTGCTCCATCCCGGG
>JAHHSE010000134.1 GCA_020025395.1 Oscillospiraceae bacterium | reverse complement strand
CTCCCAGGCAGGACGGCCCGGAGGGCGGCGGGGACATCCCCGGTGGTCTCAAAGTGGCAGGCCGAGATGCCGGGGCCGATCACCGCCAGGATATCCTCTCGGCGGCAGCCGTAGTCTCTCACCATCTTTTCCACGGTTTTGGGTCCGATCTCCGCCACCGTGCCCCTCCAGCCTGAGTGGGAAGCCGCCGCCACTTTTCGGGACGGATCATAAAACAGGATGGGCAGGCAGTCGGCGGAGAAGATGACCAGCGCCACTCCGGGGCAGTCGGTTACCAGTCCGTCCGCCCGGAAGGGGACCGGATCATAGAGGTCCTGTTTTCCGTCCCCCTGGGTGACTTTCTGGATGTGGCTCTCATGCACCTGACTGCTCATGACGATTCGCTCCTGAGAAGCCCCCAGGGCGGCAAAGAACCGACGATAGTTTTCCCGGACAGCGGCAGGATCATCCCCCCGGTTAAGCCCCAGATTCATGGCGCTCCACACCCCACGGGAGACTCCCCCATATCGGGTGGAGAAGCCGTGAACGACACCGCCGGCCGCTGAAAAGCGGTCGGCGGTGCGGAACACTACGCCGTCTACGTTGTGTTCTGTCATTCGATTCATTGGCTGCCCCCATCGGGATGGTACTCGGCGCAGTCGCACTTTTTCCACTTTTTCCCGCTGCCGCAGGGGCAGGGGTCATTGCGGCCGATCTTCACGGTCTTCTTCACCGGGCTTTTTCCAACGGTGCCGTCACTTCCGCCGGATTCTCCGGTGACTTTGGCCACACGCTCCCGCTGGACCGTTCCGTTGGGCTGAATGCGGACCAGGAAAAGGCGGCGCACGGTCTCTTCCTGAATGGCGGCCACCATAGACTCAAACATCTCATAGCCCTCCCGCTTGTATTCCACCACGGGGTTGCTCTGTCCATAGGCCCGGAGGCCGATGCCCCGGCGCAGCTCCTGCATGGCGTCAATATGGTCCATCCAGTACTCGTCCACCACCCGGAGCATGACAACCCGCTCCAGCTCCCGCATCACCGGGGAGGTGTAGGCCTCCTCCTTCTTGGCGTAGACCTCATAGGCCCGCCGGCACACCTGCTCGGTCAGCTCCTCCATGGACAGGTCGGCCAGCTCCTCATCGGTATAACGGAACTCATCGGGCAGAAGAAAGACCCCCCGGAAGGGATGGACGGCGGCCTCCCAGGCCTCGGCGTCCAGACTCTTCTGCTCCCCCATATGTCCTGTGAGGGCGGAGGTGATGACAGAGCGAATCATGCTCTGGATGCTCTTGTCCAGATCCTCCCCGTCCAGCACCTGGCGGCGCTGCTCATAGATGACCTTTCTCTGGGTATTCATCACATCGTCATATTCCAAAACGCTCTTTCTGGCCTGGAAATTCTTGGACTCCACCTGCCGCTGGGAGTTTTCAATGGCGCCGGAGAGCATCTTCTGCTCAATGGGGGTATCCTCGTCCACCCCAAGACGCTCCATCATGCCTATGACCCGCTCGGAGCCGAACAGGCGCATAATGTCATCCTCCAGAGAGAGGAAAAACCGGGTTTCACCGGGGTCGCCCTGACGGCCGGCACGGCCCCGGAGCTGATTGTCGATCCGGCGGGACTCATGCCGCTCGGTTCCCAGAATGAAGAGGCCGCCCGCATTTCGGACCTTTTCCGCCTCCTCCTTGATGCTCTCCCTGTACTTGGCCTCGGCGGCGGCATAGGCGGCCCTGGCATCCAGAATCTCCTGATTGTCGGTCTCGGCAAAGCCGGTGGACTCGGCGATCAGCTCGTCGCTCATTCCGGCCTTCCGCAGCTCGGCCTTGGCCAAAAATTCCACATTGCCGCCCAGCATGATGTCGGTGCCGCGGCCCGCCATGTTGGTGGCGACGGTGACCGCCCCCAGCTTACCGGCCTGAGCGACAATCTCCGCCTCCTTCTCATGGTGCTTGGCGTTTAGCACATTGTGCTTAATGCCCTTCTTCCGCAGCAGCTCGGAGATCAGCTCGGACTTTTCGATGGACACGGTACCCACCAGAACAGGCTGGCCCTTTTCATAGCACGCCTCGATCTGCTTCACAATGGCCCGGAACTTGCCCGCCTCATTCTTATAGACCACATCGGGGTGGTCAATGCGGGCCACGGGACGGTTGGTGGGAATCTCCACAATGTCCAGCTCATAGATGTGTCCGAATTCTTCCTCTTCCGTAAGGGCGGTGCCCGTCATGCCGGAGAGCTTGTCATAAAGACGGAAATAATTCTGAAAGGTGACGGTGGCCAGTGTTTTGGATTCATTGGCCACAGTGACCTTTTCCTTGGCCTCAATGGCCTGATGGAGTCCCTCGGAATACCTTCGGCCGAACATGAGACGGCCGGTAAACTCATCCACGATGATGACCTCATCGTCCTTCACCACATAGTCAATATCCCGCTTCATAAGGCCCCGCGCCCGGATGGCCTGATTGATGTGGTGGGAGAGGGTGGTATTTTCCGGATCGGACAAATTCTCGATCCGGAAGGCCTTTTCCGCCTTCGCAATGCCCTGTGCGGTGAGATTTACGGTGCGGGACTTCTCATCCACAATATAGTCCGCATCGGTGTCCGGGTCCTCCTCTTCCTTGTCGTCCACCTTGGCGATGCGCTGACACTTGAGGCCGGCCGCAAACTGATCCACAATCTGATAGAGCTGGGTGGACTTCTCCCCCTGGCCGCTGATAATCAGCGGGGTCCGGGCCTCATCGATGAGGATGGAGTCCACCTCGTCCACGATGGCAAAGGCATGGCCCCTCTGGACCATCTCATTTTTATAGATGGCCATATTGTCCCGAAGGTAGTCAAAGCCAAACTCGTTGTTGGTGCCGTAGGTAATGTCGGCGGCGTAGGCCCGCTTCTTCTCCTCTCCCTGAACCCCGTGGATCACCAGTCCGACGGTCAGGCCCAGGAAACGATACACCTTCCCCATCCACTCCGAGTCACGCTTGGCCAGGTAGTCATTGACGGTGATCACATGGACCCCCTGACCGGCAATGGCATTCAGGTAGGCGGGCAGGGTGGCCACCAGAGTCTTTCCCTCACCGGTGCGCATCTCGGCAATTCGCCCCTGATGGAGAACAATGCCGCCGATGAGCTGAACCCGGTAGGGGCGCATACCCAGCACCCGGTCGGAAGCCTCCCGGCAGGCGGCAAAGGCTTCCGGGAGAAGGTCGTCCAGGCTCTCGCCATTCTGATACCGCTCCCGAAATTCCCCCGTCTTATGCCGGAGCTGCTCGTCACTGAGGGCCCGATAGTCCTCTTCCAGCGCCTCAATCTGCTTGACGATGGGGTCGATGGCCTTCAGCTCCCGCTGAGAGTGCGTACCAAAGAGTTTCTGTATGATACCCATATTGTTGTTCCTTTCCGCTTTCCAGAGCTGCCCTCAAAGGGCAGGAGAATTTATTTCCCCAGAATAAATCACCTTACAGTATAGCATAACCACTCACAAGAGAAAAGATTAAATTGTGAACAAACGGCCCTTTTCTCTTCTCCCGTTTTCCATCAGATTTCCTTTTTCCCCGTTTCCCTCCGGGACTTTTCCGTTTGCGCTTGACGGAACGGCCCTTTGCTGATACCATCATCCTGAAAAAGAACCGGGGCCGACCCCTGTAAAGTGAGGATTCAAGATGGAACCGTACCGAAAAAATCAAATCGTAACACTGACCATAGAGGGCTATGGCTCCGAGGGGGAAGGGGTGGCCCACCTCCCCGGCGGCATGGCCTGCTTTGTCAAAGGAGCCTTGCAGGGGGAGGTCTGCTCCGTCCGGCTTTTGAAGGTGGGCCGCTCTGCCGCCTGGGGCCGGGC
>JAHHSE010000133.1 GCA_020025395.1 Oscillospiraceae bacterium | reverse complement strand
GTGTATGACCGGTCCGGAGGTCACGGTACTGGCCTTTGTGGATGGGGAGCATTTGGTCCCCATGCCCTCCAGCCGGGACCACAAGCGGGCTCTGGACGGGGATCGCGGCCCCAACACGGGCGGAATGGGAGCCGTCTCTCCCTCTCCCTGCTACACCCCGGAGATTGCAAAGCGCTGTATGGAGGAGATTTTTCTCCCCACGGTGGCCGCCCTGAAGCAGGAGGGCCGCCCCTTCCACGGAGTGCTTTACTTCGGGCTGATGCTCACCCCGGACGGCCCCAAGGTGGTGGAGTATAATGCCCGCTTTGGGGACCCGGAGTGCCAGGCCGTCCTCCCCCTTTTGGAAAGCGACCTTCTGGACATTCTTCTGGCCTGCCGGAACGGGACCTTGGACCAGGTGGATGTGCGTTTCTCCCCACGGGCTTCCTGCTGTCTGGTCCTGGCCTCCGGAGGTTATCCCGGCTCCTATCAGAAGGGGCTTCCCATCACCGGACTGGACGCTGTCACCGATGCCCAGGTCTATCACGCCGGAACCATTCAGAAGGAGGGCGGATATTTCACCAACGGAGGCCGGGTCCTGGGGGTCACCGCCACGGCCCCCACTCTTTCGGAGGCCATTGCCTCTGCCTATGCGGCGGCCAAGCCCATCTCCTTCCCCCAAATGCACTTCCGCACCGACATCGGAAGGACCTGAGAGACCCTGCCCTCTCTGAAAGCGCTTTTCAGAAATTTCCGCTTCCCGTATGAACACTCCCCGCGGATTTCGTAAATACGGACAAAAGCCCCCCTGTTGCAGGCTTCAGGGTCCTGCAACAGGGGGGCTTTTTTGTGTTTCCATCTCATCTGGGGCGGTTCAGAAGGTGGGGGGAAACAAAGGAAAACTTTTCACACTGCTGATGGCTTGCGCCATGGCGCTGACTCTGCCCCCTGGGACAAAACGGACACTTTCGCGTCAGGATGCCTGAAGGGGATGACACCATCCATGTTACCCTTTTCCCACCTGTCATCGGACCGATTTGCGTCTCTATGCGTGTCTGAAATCCGTGTTTCTTCCAATGGGGATTAGAGCATACCCATCAGGTTGAACGCTACGATAAAGCCGGAGAAGACGATCGAAACGGTGGAGCAGAGCTTGATGAGGATGTTCAGAGCGGGACCGGAGGTATCCTTGAAGGGGTCGCCCACGGTGTCGCCCACAACAGCGGCCTTGTGGCAGTCGGAACCCTTTCCGCCGTGGTGACCAGATTCGATATACTTCTTGGCGTTGTCCCAGGCGCCGCCGGCGTTGGACATGAAGACAGCCATGGCAAAGCCGGTAACGGAGACGCCGCCAAGGAGACCCACGACGCCGGTGGGACCGAGAATGAGTCCGGTGAGGATGGGAACCACAATGGCCAGGATGGCGGGGGCCACCATTTCATGGAGGGCGCCCTTGGTGCAAAGAGTCACGCAGGAGGCGTAGTCGGGGTCGGCCTTGCCTTCCATAATCCCGGTAATCTCACGGAACTGACGGCGGACCTCCAGAACAATGGACTGGGCGGCAGTCTGCACGGCCCGCATGGTGAGGGCGGAGAAGACGAAGGTGAGCATGGCGCCCACGAAGAGGCCGACGAGGACGGTGGGGCTGGTCAGGGTGAAGTTCAGGACCTCATCGGTGCTGTCCTGAACAATGTTGACATAGGAGACCAGCAGGGCCAGAGCGGTGAGGGAGGCGGAGCCGATGGCAAAGCCCTTGCCGGTGGCGGCAGTGGTATTCCCCAGAGAATCCAGGGCATCGGTCCGCTCACGGACGGTTTCGGGAAGGCCGCTCATTTCGGCGATTCCGCCGGCGTTGTCCGCCACGGGACCGTAAGCGTCGGTGGCCAAAGTAATGCCAAGGGTGGAGAGCATACCCACACCGGCGATGCCGATGCCGTACAGGCCCCGATTGAAGGCCTCGGTGAAGCGGCCGGCCTCATCGATGATGTGAACGGTGCCGCCTGCAGCAAAGTAGCTGATGAGGACGGCGGCGGCTACAATGAGGATGGAGGCCACGGTAGAGAGCAGACCAAGGGAGATGCCGCCGATGATGACGGTGGCAGCGCCGGTCTCGGAGGAGGCAGCCAGCTTCTGGGTGGGCTTATAGGTGTCAGAGGTGTAGTACTCGGTGAAGTAGCCAATGGCGCAGCCGCCGATCAGGCCGGCCAGGATGGACACATAGACCCCCCAGCTGCGCAGGAAGAACCAGGTGAGAGGGGCGGCGGCCGCGGCGGCCAGAATGGCGGCCAGATAGGTGCCGGTCCGCAGGCTGGTCAACAGGGATTTCTGCGTGGCATTTTCCTTGGTCTTTACAAAGAAGGTGCCGATGATGGAGCATAGGATGCCCACAGCGGCCAGGACCAGAGGAAGGATGATGCCGCCCCAGCCGTAGCCGGCGGCGGCGCCCAGCGCGAAGGTGGCGAGGATGGAGCCGACATAGGACTCATAGAGGTCGGCGCCCATGCCGGCCACATCGCCCACATTGTCGCCCACATTGTCGGCGATGGTGGCGGGGTTGCGGGGGTCATCCTCAGGGATGCCGGCCTCAACCTTCCCCACCAGGTCGGCGCCCACATCGGCGGCCTTGGTGTAGATGCCGCCGCCCACACGGGCGAAGAGGGCCATAAAGGAAGCGCCCATGCCGTTCATGACCATGATGTTGCCAAACACCACGGGATCGGTGATTCCGGCAATGTAGCGCAGAACAACAAACCAAATTGAGATATCCAGCAGCCCCAGGCCAACCACGGTAAAGCCCATGACGCTTCCCGAGGAGAAGGCCACACGAAGCCCCTTGTTCAGGCTCTCAGAGGCGGCCTGGGCGGTTCGGGCGTTGGAATTGGTGGCAATCTTCATGCCCACAAAGCCTGCCAGCATAGACCAGATTCCGCCGGTGAGGAAGGCAAAGGGGGTGAATTTGGAGAGCATTTGACCGTTGGTGGCAAAGGCCATGATCAGTAAGACCACAAACACAACGGCAAATACCTTGGCGACGGTGCTGTACTGGTGACGGAGATATGCGTTCGCGCCCTCACGGATGGAGGCCGCAATTTTTTTCATGGTGTCATTTCCTTCGGAGAAGCTTAACACCTTTTTGCTTTGGGCGAAGGCAAAGATAAGCGCAATAACTGCACCTACAAGCCCGACCCAAAAGAGATTTTCCAGTTCCATTTTCCCAACTCCTTTGTAATCAAGAACATTACTTACCAATTTTAACACATGAATTTCATTTTGCAAATACCTAAACAAAGAAAGCGAATGCTTTTTCATCTTTCTACATGATGCACTAATTTAGAAAGAAAAAGAAAAAAAGATTATGAGTTTTTACCAAAAAACAGGGAGGAGGAAGGGAAAGAAAAGAAAAAAACCTCCCCATTCACCCGGACATGAATGGGGAAGTCGGTTTTTCGACAGCCTGGGCAAGCTTTATATGGTCCACTCACTGTGAATCAGGGCGACCAGGCGGTATTCCTCCTGGAAGGAGGCAAATACCAGTTTGAGTCCGCACCAGTCAAACCCGCTGTATTCCGGGTTCCGTCCGGGGAAATACAGCTCCACAAAACGGTCCTCCGGAAAGGCCTCCTTTACATTTTCCAGGGCGTTTCCCTGTCCCAGGACCTGGTCCACTCCGATGATGGGAGCGTTGACATAATCGGCATTATAGACATAACGGGAGAAATAGTCCGAGATGGTCATGGAGAGGGGGGCGCCGGAGCCGTCGGCATAACCCCATTGATATAGGGTGGGATCGGAGGTGAGGTGGGCAATCTCCTCCGGGGTGAAGGTCAGATCGGTGGTCAGATCCACCGTGGAATAGGGGACCAGGACCAGGCCTCGGACAGGGTGGATCAGGCTGGAGAGGGT
>JAHHSE010000132.1 GCA_020025395.1 Oscillospiraceae bacterium | reverse complement strand
GAGAAAGGGGGTTGACAAAGGAAATGGATTGAGGTATATTAAATAACAAAGTTATGAAACAATGTTTTGGAAAGAGGGAGAGGAGCTGTGCGGAAACGGGTCGAAGGGGTAAAGGAGCGGGTGCTGCAATGTGCCATGGAGGAATTTTTGGAGAAGGGATATACGGATGCCTCCCTGCGGAGGATCGCAGAACGGGCTGAAACCAGCACCAACGCCATCTATGTCCGATTTCATGATAAAGAGGGGCTGTTCTCCGCCATTGTGGAGCCGGTGGCCAGGGAGTTTCTCTCCCGGTCTCTGGAGGGACAGGAGACCTTTGCGGCCATGGACGCGGAGATACAGAAGGAGCAGGTCAATGTCTATTCCAATCAGGAGATTTTAAAGCTCATTGATTATATCTACGATCATTTTAATGCGTTTCGTCTGCTGCTGGATGCCTCTCATGGGACCAAATACTCTGATTTTGTCAATCAGTTGGTGAAGATGGAGGAGACCTATACCTGGAAGTGGCTGGATGCCACTGGGGCGGGGGACCGGATGAAGGACACCATACCAAGAGAGCTGTACCACATGATGACCACCTCCTATTTTGAGGGAATGTTTGAAGTGGTACGCCATGAGATCAGCCGTGAAAAGGCGAAGGAATATGTTTTGCTCATGGGGAAGTACCATCAGGCGGGCTTTCGGGCCATCTGCGAAGCCTGACCATAAGACTGCCGACCCCAGCAGGGGGAGGCGGTCTTAAAATCAGTCATATTGTTAGCGATAACTAACTAAAGAGGAGGTAAGGATATGAAGAAGGAAAATCCGATTATGCGTATTTGGGAGATGGGTCAGTCCCAGCGAGGACCGCTGATTTTTTCCATCATCTGTGCTGTTTGCGGGGTGATCTTAGGGCTTCTGCCCTATTTTGCGGCTGCCCGGATTATTGTCGGGCTGTTGAATGGGGATCAGGTATTTTCTGATTATGCCCGGTGGCTCCTTCTGGGAATGGTGGGATACTTAGGCCGCACCCTGCTGTATAATCTGGCTCTTTCCATTTCGCACAAGGCGACCTTTTCCATTTTAAAGACCATTCGACAGCAGATTCTGGAAAAGCTGCCCAGGCTGCCGCTGGGAACCATGATCGATATGCCCAGCGGAAAGACGAAGCAGATCATTGTGGACATGGTGGAGTCTACCGAGACTACGCTGGCCCATCTGATGCCGGAGATGACGGCGAATGTGGGCGGTCCCCTTCTGATTCTGATCTGCCTGTTTGTTTTGGATTGGCGGATGGCCCTTCTGTCTCTGGTCTCCCTCCCTGTGGGGATGGTGTTTATGATGACGGTGATGGGGGCTTATACCAGGGATTATGCCGGGGCGGTGAAGACCACGCAGGAGATGAATGGGACCATCGTGGAGTACATCCACGGAATCGAGGTGATAAAAACCTTCAATCAGGGGCAGCGCTCCTACGGAAAACTGGTGGAGAAGATCAGAGCCAATGCGGCTTATTATTACAATTGGATGAAAAGGAGTCAGTTCGGAATGTGTATGGCTTTTTCCATCGCACCGGCGACCCTGATCACCATCCTTCCCGCGGGCTGGCTGTTCTATCAGGGGGGAAGTCTGACGGCGGAGAACTATATCACCATCATCATTCTTTCCATGGGGATTGCGGGTCCTCTGCTGGCAGCCATGAATTTTGTGGATACCCTGGCCCAGGTGGGGACGACGGTGGAAGCGGTGGATGAGCTTTTGAGGGCGGAGGAACAGTACCACGGGGAAACCAGGGCGGTGCTTTCCGGTCATGATGTGACCCTGTCCCATGTCACCTTTGGCTATCACGAGGACCGAAATGTGCTGAAGGATGTGTCCCTCACTCTGAGGGAGGGGGAAACCACCGCTCTGGTGGGTCCCTCCGGCTCTGGAAAATCCACCATCGCAAAGCTGATCGCGGGCTTTTGGGACGGGAAGGAGGGGGTGATCTCCATCGGCGGGGCGGATGTTCGTACGATCCCGCTGGATCAGCTCTATGAGCAGGTGGCCTTTGTATCGCAGGACAACTATCTCTTTGATGAAAGTGTTCTGGAAAACATTCGTATGGGGCGGAGTTCCGCCACGGACCGGGAGGTGGAGCAGGCGGCAAAGGCCGCGGGCTGCGATGCCTTTATTCGAAGGCTGGAGCAGGGCTATAACACCGAAGTGGGAAGCGGCGGCACCCATCTTTCCGGTGGGGAGCGGCAGCGGATTGCCATTGCCCGCGCGATGCTGAAGGATGCCCCCATTGTGATTTTGGATGAGGCGACGGCCTACATCGACCCGGAGAACGAAGCCATTCTCCAAAGGGCGATTGCCAAGCTGGTGCGGGGAAAAACCGTGATTGTGATTGCCCACCGCCTCTCTACCATCCGAAACGCAGATCAGATTGTCGTGGTAGAGGACGGCCGGATTGCGGGGACAGGCACCCATGCGCAATTGCGGGAGAGCTGTCCGCTGTATGAGAAGATGTGGCAGGCCCATATGGGTGTGAAGGAGGGAGAAACAGCATGATAAGCACCTTGCGGAAAATCTGGCGCTTTGCCGGCGCGGAACAGAGGAACATCAATCAATCGGTGGCGGTCAGCTTTTTGAATGCGGTGTTTCGGATGTTTGAGGTGAGTGCGGTCTATTTGATTCTTTTGGCGCTGACCCAGGGGAGAGAGGGAGCCGGTCCTGCCTGGATGTCCCTCCTGCTTATGGTTCTAAGCATTGTGGGAAATGGAGTCACAAGCAAGTTTTCCAAGCTGCAGCAGACACACGCGGGGTACTTTATGGCGGCGAATGAGCGGATCAGGATCGGCACCCTTCTGAAAGGGGTCCCCATGGGATTTTTCCAGCAGAACAGCCTGGGGGAGATCAGCGGGGTCTGCACCACTGTGCTGAGCAATGTGGAGACCATGGTCCCTGTGGTGCTGGTAAATATTCTGAGCGGGCTGATCAACACCGTGGTTTTCACCCTCCTTCTCCTTTTGTTCGACTGGAGGATTGGGCTGATTGCGGTGGGGGGGATTCTTCTGTATCTCCTCGTGGTGTCCTCCATGGAGAAAAAGGCCGCCAAGATCGCCCCCCACGCCCAGATGGCCCAAACCGCCCTGACAGCGGCGGTGCTGGAATATGTGCAGGGGATGGGGGTGGTAAAGTCCTTCCGTCTGAGCGGAAAAGGGGATCAGAGGCTCCGGGACGCATTGGAATACAGCCGTAAGAGCAATCTGAATATGGAGCGGCTTTTGACCCCCTATTCCATTGGACAGGACCTGATTCTTCAGGCGGCGGGGATCGGGATGATGTTGGCCGGAATCAGTCTTTGGCTCCAGGGACAGATGCCTGTGGTGAATGCGCTGATGACCATTGTCATGTCCTTTTTGGTGTTTGGGCAGATCAAGCTGTTTGGCATGGGCCTTGCCGTCATGCGGCTGGCCTCCTCCAGCATAGATCGAACCCTCGCCGCCGAGGAGATGGAGACAATGGATGAGGGCGGCCGGGATCTGACCCCGAACAGCCATGAGATCGTCTTTGAGGATGTCCACTTCTCCTATGGGAAGCGGGCCATTCTTCGGGGGATCTCTGTGGTGCTCCCGGAGGGCACCACGACAGCCGTCATCGGACCCTCCGGCTCCGGTAAGACCACTTTGTGCAATCTGATTGCCCGTTTTTGGGATGTGAACAGCGGAAGCATAAAGATCGGCGGGACGGATGTGAGGGAGTATACCCTGGAGTCCCTGATGAATCAAATCAGCATGGTCTTTCAAACGGTCTATCTCTTCTCGGATACGATAGAAAACAATATCAAATTCGGGAACATGGAGGCCACCCATGAGGAGGTGGTGGAGGCAGCGAGAAAGGCGTGCTGTGAGGAGTTTATCC
>JAHHSE010000131.1 GCA_020025395.1 Oscillospiraceae bacterium | reverse complement strand
TAATACCCACTGTGGAGCCTACGCCGCCCCCAGCCGTGAGCCCGGAGATTCCGCCGGAATTCCGCCCGACGGAGCCTGCCCCGGTGAGCTGAGCGGGAAGTCTCCCAATGAAAAGAGAAAAGGAGAATGATATGACCTCAAAAGAGCTTGCGCTGACCCTGGCCGGCCTTCTGGACGATAAGAAGGGCCGGGACATTAAGGTGCTGGATACCGGTGCCCTGACCACCTTGGCGGACTACTTTGTCCTCTGCACAGCCACCTCCAATACACAGATCAAGGCGCTGGCGGATTACTGCCAGAAGGAGCTGAAGGAGAAAGGAGAGGTCCCCCACCATGTGGAGGGACATCGGGCCGGGACCTGGGTGCTTTTGGACTACTCCAGTGTGGTGGTCCATCTCTTCCTGGAGGAGGCCCGGGACTTTTATGATCTGGAGCGCCTTTGGAAGGATGCCCAGGAGGTGGATCTCTCCGGTGTGGTCACCGATGGAACCCTTTGAAGGAAAAAACAAGCTCTGCCAGACGATCTGGCAGAGCTTGTTTTTGTTTGATGGTGGAGCGGATTACATGAGCTTACGGAACAAATCCTTCAGATCCTCCACATTGGTTTCCCTGGGGTTGCCGGGGCAGCAGGCATCCGCATAGGCGGATTCAGCCAGGAAAGGAAGATCCTCTTCCTTCAAGGCGGGAAGCTTGGTGGGGATGCCCACATCAATGCTCAGCTGACGGACCGCGTCAATGGCGGCCTTGCGATAAGCGGCCTGATCCATCCCCGTGGTATCCACACCCATGGCCTCGGCGATGTTTTTGAACTTGTCTCCGGTGACCTCGGCGTTGTACTCCATGACAATGGGAAGCATCATGGCGCAGGCCACACCGTGGGGGGTGTCATAGACGGCACCCAGAGTGTGGGCCATGGAATGGGCGATGCCAAGGCCCACATTGGAAAAGGCCATACCGGTAACAAACTGCCCCAGAGCCATGCCCTCACGGCCCTCAGAATCGTTTTCAACCGCGTTGCGGAGGTTCTTGGCAATCAGACGAATGGCCTCCAGGTTGAGGCAGTCAGGGAGGGCCCAGGCAGCCTTGGTGGTGTACCCCTCAATGGCGTGGGTCAGGGCATCCATGCCGGTGGCGGCGGTGAGGCTCTTGGGCATGGAGGACATCATGTCGGGATCGACAATGGCAATGTCTGGAATATCGTTGGTATCGACACATACAAATTTGCGCTTCCGCTCCACATCGGTGATGACATAATTGATGGTCGCCTCGGCGGCGGTACCGGCGGTGGTGGGGACGGCAATGGTAAAAACGGTGCGGTTTTTGGTGGGAGCGACACCTTCCAGACTGCGGACATCGGCGAACTCCGGGTTGTTGATGATGATGCCGATGGCCTTGCCGGTATCCATGGAGGAGCCGCCGCCAATGGCAATCATGTAATCGGCCCCGGAGGCTTGATAAGCGGCAACGCCGGACTGGACATTTTCGATGGTGGGGTTGGGCTTGATGTCAGAATAGATTTCGTAGGCCATGTGGGCTGCGTCCAACAGATCAGTGACTTTTTTGGTTACGCCGAACTTGATCAAATCGGGGTCAGTGGCGATAAAGGCTTTTTGAAAGCCTTTGGCGGAAACCAGGCCTGGGATCTCCTGGATAGCACCCTTGCCGTGATAGGAGATTGCGTTTAATACAAAGCGATTGACCATAGTGTATCCCTCCAAGTTATAAATGCCTTTTTTCAAAAGTGGGGTAAGCATGATTTGAGGTTCCGATGGATGGGCTGCGCCGACAGGGGACATGGTCCCTGCGCTTGTAGTCTACCATAGAGAGCGGAGAAAAAGCAAGTTACAATTCGTTCAAATCAAAGGTCTTTTTTGCGCAGTGAAAAGCAGAGCGTCAACGGGATGGACCCGCCCTCCGGATTCCGGGGAAACGAACAAAAGAAATGAAAGGCGATAAAACAGAGCAATGTGATCTTCCGGAGAACTTCTGAAGGATAGAAAGGCATGAATCTGAATCGACGCAGTCATCTCCGATCATAACAATAGGGAAGAAACGCTGTGGGAGCGTCTGCAAAAAAACCCCGGCAGAAATTGCCAAAGCAATTTCTGCCGGGGATTATGGACTTCCAAAGCTCCCCCTGTGCAGGGGAAACCAGGATCCATATGGTGTTTTTAGATTCCCAATTAGACAGCCCGGGTCACTTTACCGGAACGGAGGCAACGGGTGCACACATAGACATGCTTGGGAGCACCATCCACAACTGCCTTAACACGCTTCACATTGGGCTTCCAGGGACGATTGGAGCGGCGGTGAGAGTGAGAAACCTGAATGCCGAACACAACGCCCTTATCGCAAAATTCACATTTGGCCATTCGCTTGAACCTCCTCGCTGTCAGTTATTCAAAGGCACGCAATCCATAATAGCAGATTATGAAGAAAAAAGCAAGTAAAATTACAAAGAAAAACGAGATTTTTCCAGCCGGTTGCCAAATGGGAAAATTCGAGCTATACTGAAGGGGAAAACGGGGGACGGATTCCGGCCCCGGGAGAGGCCGTTTCAGACTCTGAGCCATGGGGGACAAGGCTTTCCGAGTGCAGAGACGGAAGGAAGAGAACTTACAAAGGAGGTGTCCCCCATGGAAAGCAAATATCATGTCCCGATGGGGAAACTTGCAAAGGAGTTTAATTTAGAGGTTCTTCGAGGGACGGAGGGATGGGAAAATTATCCTATCCGCACGGAGGATGTGAATCGGCCCGCCCTCCAGCTCACCGGTTTTTTTGACTACTTTGACCCCAACCGCATTCAGATCATCGGCAGGGTGGAGGACACTTATTTGAGCGGTTTGACCTCAGAGGAGCGGCGGGGGCGCTTTGACCAGCTGTTGAGTCAGCCCATCCCCGCCCTGATTATCTCCAGAGGGCTGGAGCCCTGGCCGGAGTGTATGGAGATGGCGGAGCAGTATGACCGAACCATTCTTCGGACCCAGGAGACCACCTCCGCCTTCCTGAGCGGGATCATCACCTATCTCAATGTAGCCCTCTGCCCCAGGATTACCAGACACGGGGTTCTGCTGGAAATCTACGGGGAAGGGGTCCTTCTTCTGGGAGAATCCGGGGTGGGAAAGAGTGAGACCGCCATTGAGCTGGTCAAGCGGGGCCACCGCCTTATCGCCGATGATGCGGTGGAGATCAAGCGGGCCTCCACCAAGCGGCTGGTGGGCAGCGCCCCGGAGCTGATCCGCCACTATATGGAGCTGAGGGGCATTGGGGTTATCGATGTGCGCCAGCTCTTCGGTATGAGTGCGGTGAAGGACAATCAGGATATCAACCTGGTGGTCAATCTGGAGCAGTGGAAGGATGGGGCCATCTATGACCGTCTGGGGCTGGACAGCTTCTATACCTCCATTCTGGATGTGAAGGTGCCCTCCATCACCATCCCGGTGAAGCCCGGCCGGAACCTGGCCATCATCGTGGAGGTGGCGGCCATGAACAACCGTCACAAAAAGATGGGATACAATGCCGCCCAGGCCTTTACCAAGCAGATCAATGACCACTTTGACCAGTCCATGAGCGGCGGGAACTGAGCGTGTATGGACTCGGAAGCGATCAGGCAGTGGGTCCCCGGATTTTTATGAGGTCTTTTCCCACAGCCTTTAAGGGTCTGTCCCGGAAGTTACATTCCGGGACAGACCCTTTTTATCCCAGGATGAGATCGGCGCAGCTCCGGAGATGACAGGCCTGAATGTATTGGTTCTCCATGGGAATCCATTTGGCCTGGAATGCGGATAGCCCCTCCGGGCCGTTTCGCAGAAGGATTCGGCGGCGCTGCTCCTCCGGGCCCACCGGATAGAAAACCTTCAGGTGATAGAAGTCCCGAAGGGTGGGGTGGAGGGCGTAGGCCCCTTCCAGGAT
>JAHHSE010000130.1 GCA_020025395.1 Oscillospiraceae bacterium | reverse complement strand
AATGGTCTCCTTGAACAGATTCTGGATGTCATCCATGCTGCCGATATTTGCCAGCCGCAGCAACTCACGGATTTTTTCCCGACGGGCATTTTCTTCTGGGGTGCGATTCTTTCTGGCCATATGCAAAACCTCCTGTGTGGTGCTTCTATTCCACACCACACAGGAGGTTTACACAAAGTTTGGGACAGGCTCGAGAGAAGGCCGCGGTGTCTCTTCCATAGGCTTTTTTGTATTCACGAGGCTTCGGATCCTTGTGCCGTTTGCGCCTTAGGGCCTCCGGCAGATCCGTCACAGATAAGTCTGGAATGCCAGCACAAACCCGTTATAGAGGGTGATACCATCTCGTCTGCTGGGAACAGCCTATGCAGACAGGCATACCCTACGCAGGCATCCGAAGACCATTTGTGTTCACAAACCTGCTTGATGACCCAGCAAAGGAAGGGGCGCTGCTACGAATACGGTGCTGCCTTCGAGCGTCCTGCTGGTTCTGTGATAAAATCTTGGCGGTCCATAGTGATTGCCCTCTCTTGGCAGATGTTGTGCAGCAACTTCATTCTACCATGCTGGGAAAATCACTATGGATTTTTTAGGTGTCCAACTTCATTCTGCAATCAACCAATTATGGTATATACAAACATTATTCAGGAAAGCTGCTGCCGAAGAAAACGGCAGAGCAGCCAAACCGGGTCCAATGGACGCACCATTCAGAGGGCAAAGCCCACCGTGAAGCGTGCTTGATGCTGGACGGCTGCTGGTTTTCGGAATGAAATGCGCCCCCCGGTCCGCTTTTTGGTAACATCCATCATGGCCAAATACAGCATTTTCAGCAGGCTGTCATCGGCAGGAGGTACCGATTTCGCCTTGGTCACCTTGCGAAGCCGGCGGTGAAAGCACTCAATGGCATTGGTGGTGCAGATCAGCCTCCTTTACAAGACCGCCTTCCAGTCGGCCGCAAGGGCCTTCCGATCCTTGTAGGACGCATACTTGCCGGAATTGCGCAGCTAGCGGATGACTGGATCTCAGTCCGGGGGAAGCAGGAGGTTTACACAAAGTTTGGGAGAGTTTCGATCTGTCCGGCTTCCTCCCCGTCTTCGTCAGTTCGGATCGTACACCGTCCCCACAAACAGAGGGAGATGATCCTCACTGACAACGGCAAACAGGAAGGGGCGGTCCAGGGTCACATTCATCTCCTCCTCCGGCGGAGCGGCGGCTCCGCATTCCATCATCACCGTGTAGGCGGCGGCGGTGACCCCCTTCTCATCAACGGCCACCCGTACATCGTGCTGAACCTGAGACAGGAAGATCCCCTCCATCTCTTGGGTCAGAGGAGAGAAGTCTGAGATCTCCTCATCAAACACATCCGTCACTCCCAGCTCCTTCAATCCCCGCCGCAGATCCATCTGAGAGGTGACATCGAATTTGGGGAGGGACAGGTTTACGATCAAATCCTTCCGATTCTCCCAGGTGCGGTTGTTCCAAAGAAAGGACATCGCCTCCGGGTCCCGGAGCAGCGCTTCCACCGTGCTGTCTTCGTCAGGCAGCAAAAACCACATGGTCCCGCCCCCATTTTCCAGTCTTTTTCCAACGGCTCCAAAGCTGTCTCCCCAGTAATAGGTGTTCGGTCCGCTGTGGTACATGAACGCGCAGATCTGATCCCCATTCGGTCCATGGAAGGTGTCCTGCCGGGTATCCCGCTCCTCAAATTCTCCCGCCCACTTCGCCCGAAAATAAATGGTGGCAGCCATGGCCAGAATGGTTTCCTTTTCGAGCCGGATGCTCTTGATCTGGTCCTTCAGCAGACCCCCGGTCTGCTCATTGAGCCAGGTCCGAAGGGCCTGGTTCAGCTCCTCAGAACCCATCCTTCCCCGGTAAGAGGAGGCATAGTAGGTTTCCGCCAGGGTTTTCAGGGTGGTCTCATTCAGTGGCACATCCTCATTGATCCACAGAGAGCCGGCCAGAATGCTGGTGGTCGCCCCGTCATTTTGGTAATGGGCCTTCCATACCGCCTGAGCTTGGGCACGGAGGGCCTCCATGCTCTCCGCCCCAATCAGATTCAGAATCTGACGGCGGCTTTCCCCGCCTGTTGTCTCCGCCAGCATCCCCAGGGCCATGTAGACATTGAGGGGAGAATAGACCTGATTCGTTCCCTCATTCCCGGATAGAAACTGTGAAATGCTTTGGCTGAAAAAGGGTTCCAGGCCGTCGGCATAGCCCTGCTCCGGCTCCATGGCTTGGAGAGATTCCCTCCACAGCATCCACGCCTCATAGGCCTTCTCATCGTCATATTCTCCTGTTTCAGGGTCTATATACAAGGTTTCCTCCGGGTAGGGGGCCATGGAGGGATAGACGGCCTCCAGGGCGTACGCCGCCGGCACCATGGGATTTTGTCCCGGTTTCAGAAGGATCCCGCCGACCACCCCCAAAAGCAGCACCGCCGCTGTCCCCATAATCCACCAGGGCTTACGGCTTCCTCTCCTGTTCTGCTCGCTGCGCTCCAGCATCGTCTCTTCCGCCTCTCCAATGCTCTGATAGAGATCCTTCCTATTCATCACAAAATCCCTCCTCAATCAGCCGTTTCTTTAATTTCTTCCGCACCCTTCCCAGTAGCACCGCCACATGATTGCAGGTCAGCCCATAGCGCTTCCCAATCTCCTCCAGGGATTCCGTGAAGAAATACCGGCGGAGAAAAAGATTCCCCTCCCGCTCGGGCAGGGACCGGAGAAAGGCTCTGATACATTCCGCCAGCTCCTGGGCGATCAGTTCTCCATCCAGATCTGTCTCCACGCCAACGCACTCCGCCAGCTCATCCAGCGCCTTGGGAATCTCTCCCCTTCCCCGCTTTTGGGCGGAACTCTGTTTATATCGGTCAAAGGCGATTCTCCGGGTGATCTTGGCAAAAAACATACGCAGGACATTGGGATGGTGGGGCGGCATGGCATTCCAGGCATTCAGCCAGGTATCATTGACACATTCCTCCGAATCTTCGTCGTTATCCAGTATGTGATGGGCTACCGCAAAGCAGTATCCCCCATATTTCTCCCTCGATTCCATAATGGCATCCGCACTTCTCTCCCAGTACAGCGCAATGATCCGGCTGTCCTCCAAAGGGACCCCTCCTTTCCATATGGCCATTCACCCTATAAGACGAAAAACAGAGGAAAATGTGACAGCGCCCCGAACATATTTTGATCCGACCATCGCTTTTCAGGGAGAGCGCGGAACATTTCTGATTGAAACTTTTTCCCAATTTGGTATAATGAAAGGTGCCAAAAGAAAGGAAGGGATATCATCATGAAGGATTGGAAGCGAAAGACCGTCCTCCTCCTCTCTCTGCTCTGTATCCTGCTAACGGCGGCGGGATGCACCACCTCCATGTCCTACACCTTTTCCGTGGACACCGGAGATTCCATCAAAGTAACCCTGGATACCACAGATCAGTACAAAATCACCTCCAGTCTTCCCATCACCATTTCTCACGACGGGGAAACGCTCTCCCAGGGCACCTTTATTCTGGGAGAGGCCTATGCGGAATATCAAAGTGTTGTGGACAGCGACGAAAAGGCCCGGCTCATCGACTCCGGCACAAAGGATGGAAACGAGTACATCTTCTGGAGCTATGACGACCAGGAGTACAATTACGCCATTTCCATCGGTCACTCCAACACCGGTTTTCTGCTTTCCAATCCGATTTCAGAGGAATCCGCCAAAGATTGCTTTCAGAGACTGACCCTCTCCGCTGAGGATTGAGCCTCTCCATCCCGTCAGAAAAAGCAGCATTCCGCCGGATTCCAACAGATCGCAAATATCGTGAAACAGGAGAGAACGGCATCGCTTCGGCGATGCCGTTTTTCTCACGCTTTCCCTGTCAAGGGGGATGGAAAATCAGCCGAAAGTACAACAGGAGCCGGTCTTATATCTATTTCTGGAAGGCTCGCTGG
>JAHHSE010000013.1 GCA_020025395.1 Oscillospiraceae bacterium | reverse complement strand
CCCGTTTTACTCTGCATCATGGAAAAAGCGAAAGGCCGTCCTCTCCTCCAAACGCTCCCCCGCCCGCAGAATGGAGGTGGGGAAGTTCCTTTGATTTGCCGCGTCAGGAAAATGCTGGGTCTCCAGACAAAGTCCGTGGAAGGGTCCGTAGACCGCCCCCTCCTTACCCTTTCGGGGGGTCAGATACCCGGCGGTGTAGAGCTGCATCCCCTCCAGAGTGGTGGTCATCTCCAGTCTTATTCCGGTGCGGGGACAGCTTAGGGTCACCGCCGGACCCTCTCCCTCCTCCAAAACAAAGTTATGGTCAAAGCCCCGTGTGGCCTTCAGAAAGGGATGGGAGAGCCGCTCCCCCACCTCCCCGGGCCTCTGAAAGTCCAGAGGGGTATTTCGGACCGGGGCCAGCTCTCCGGTGGGTACATTGCCGGAATCCGTGGGGGTATAACGGCCGGCCCGAATGGACAGCACATGATCCCCGATGGGTCCGCTCCCCTGCCCCCCCAGATTGAAATAGCCGTGATGGGTGAGGTTTACCACCGTATCCCTGTCGCATCTTCCCCGGTACTCGATGGTGAGACAGCCCTCATCCAGGGTATATGCAACCTCTGTATGGAGATTTCCCGGAAAACCCTCCTCTCCGTCCGGAGACTCCAGGGTAAAGGTCACCCCCTTCTCCCTTAAGACATAGGTCCAGAGCTTTTGATGAAAGCCCGTTTTTCCCCCGTGGAGGGTATTTTTCCCCTCGTTGGCGGTAAGGCGGCAGACCTCCCCGTTCAGGACGAAGGATGCCCCTCCGATGCGGTTGGCGCATCGGCCAATGGTCCCGCCCAAACAGGCGTCCAGCTTCTGATAGCTCTCCAAATCCTCATAGCCCAGGCAGATGTCGGTGGGTTTCCCCGCTCGGTCCGGCACCCAAATGGACCGGACCGCCGCCCCAAAGGGGAGCAACTCCACCCGGATATCTCCATCGGAAAGGCAGAGGAGGGGGATCTCCTCCCCCTCTATGGCGCCAAAGGGCTTTTGTTCCACCATCTCTCAGCCCCCATACCCGTTGGGATGGCCGCTGTGCCAGGTCCAGGCATCGGCCACAATCTCCCCCAGACCCCGCTTGGGGGTCCAGCCCAGGACGGCGGCCGCCTTTTGATTGGAGGCGATGAGGATGGACGGATCTCCCCCCCGCCGCGGCTCCACCTTGGCGGGAATCTCTTTGCCCGTCACCTTCCGGGCGGTTTCGATGATCTCCCTCACCGAGTATCCCGTTCCGCTGCCCAGGTTGAAGATCCCGCTCTCCCCGGTCTTTTCCAAATGCTCCAAAGCCAGCAGATGGGCCTCCGCCAGATCCCGGACATGGATGTAGTCCCGGATACAGGTCCCGTCCCGGGTGGGGTAGTCCTCTCCAAAGATGCCGATGTGTTCCCGCTGGCCCAGGGCTGTCTTCATCACCAGGGGGATGAGGTGGGACTCCGGATCGTGGTCCTCCCCGATCCCCGCTTCGGGATTGGACCCGGCGGCATTGAAATACCGCAGGGCCGCATAGTGAATTCCATAGGCCCGGTCGCACCATTTCAGCATCCCCTCAACGGCCAGCTTGGTGGCCCCATAGGGGTTGGTGGGGTCGGTGCGGTCCCCCTCCTCAATGGGCTGTTTCTCCGGCTCTCCATAGGTGGCGGCGGTAGAGGAGAAGACCATCTTCTTCACCCCGTAGTCCTTCATGGCGGTCAGGATGGACTGTGCCCCGGCCACATTGTTTCCATAATATTTGAGCGGGTCCTGGACGCTCTCTCCCACCAGAGAACAGGCGGCAAAGTTGATCACCCCGTCGATTTGATTTTCTCCAAAGACCCGGTCCAAAAAGGCCCGGTCCCGAATGTCCCCCACATAGAGTTTTCCGGCCCCTTTTACCGCCTCCCGGTGCCCGGTGCAGAGATTGTCCGCCACGATTACATGGTAGTCCCTCTCTGCCAGCAGGGCTACCATATGGCTGCCAATATAGCCGGCTCCTCCGGCCACAAGAACGGTTTTCTTCATCGCTTTACCTCCCAGTTCCTTCTCTCCGGGGTCTCCCCCAGATGTTCTGCCGCATACCTCACAAAACGCAGGAAGGCCGTCCGGCCCTCCGGAGTGCATTTATAGACTCCGGCATCCTCCAATACCCGGGCAAAGACCAGGCCCACCTCCTCCTGAAGGATCTCCATTGCATTCTCCTCGGTAAAGGTATGCCGTTTCTTCAGGCTCTCCGCCCAGTCCGCGTGTTTTTCCAGGTCCCCACAAAGGGCTTCCCCCGTGACCATGGCCCGGGCCAGCCGGGCCAGCTCCCCCTTCAGCCGGGCGGGCAGGACCGCCAGCCCCATCACCTCGATCAGACCGATGTTCTCCTTCTTGATGTGGTGAAGCTCCGGATGGGGATGATAGACCCCCAGGGGATACTCCTCCGTGGTCAGATTGTTCCGCAGCACCAGATCCAGCTCGAATTTCCCGTCCCGCATCCGGGCAATGGGGGTGATGGTGTTATGGGGTTCTCCCCCGGTCTCTGCAAAGAGGAAGGCCGCCTCATCGGTATATCCCCTCCAGGCCGTAAGGATGGCATCCGCCAGGTCCACCAGCTGCTCCCCGTCGGCGCACCGCAGACGGAGGACCGACATGGGCCATCGGACGATTCCCCCCTCCACCCGGTCAAAGCCGGGGAAGCGGACCTCCCGCTCGATGGGGGCCTTCTCCATGGCAAAGGAATAACGCCCTCCCTGGAAATGATCATGGCTTAGGATGGACCCCCCCACAATGGGCAGATCCGCGTTGGAGCCTACAAAATAATGGGGAAACTGGCGCACAAAATCCAACTGCTTTTGAAAGGTGGAGCGGTCAATCCTCATGGGGGTGTGGGAGCCGCTGAATACGATGCAGTGCTCATTGTAGTAGACATAGGGGGAGTATTGGAAAAACCAGTCCGTTCCGTCAATGGTGAGAGGGATGATCCGGTGGTTCTGCCGGGCGGGATGGTCCACCCGACCGGCATATCCCTCATTTTCCCGGCAGAGCTGGCACTTGGGATATCCGCTCTGGGGGGCCGCCTTGGCGGCGGCAATGGCCCTGGGGTCCTTTTCCGGCTTGGAGAGGTTGATGGTGATGTCCAGCGGCCCATAGGGTGTGGAGGTCACCCATTTCAAATCCTTTTTGATTCGGTCCCGGCGGATGTAATGGGTGTCCTGGCTGAACTGATAGTACCAGTCTGTGGCCTCCTCAGGGGAGATTCGGTACCGCTCCCAAAAGCTCCGGCAGACCTGGGCGGGCCTGGGGGTGAGACGGCCCATCAGTTCGGTGTCCCAAAGATCCCGATGGGTGACGGTATCCTCCTCCAGCAGCCCGCGGGCGGCGGCGGACTCCAAAAGGGTTTCCAGTACAGAGGTCAGGTTGATTTCCCCCCAATCTCTTCCCGGATCGGTATAACTGTCCATTTTTAATACATCCAGTATTTGATTGACGGCCCACGGAACCTCGCTTTCTTCAATCAGGCCGGTACGAAGGGCATAGGCCGCCAGCTTGGAAATGGCTTCATCGATCATCTCTTCTCCCCCTATGCCAGCCGAACGCCGCCCATCGGGCGGATGCGGACCTGGTGACAGCTGCCTTTTCCCAAAAAGCCCTCGATATCCTGTCGGAACTCCTCCGCCCGCTCCAGGGGAACGAAGGCCTGGACGGTGCCCGCAAAGCCTCCCCCGTGGACACGGACCGCCCCGCGGCCCTCCAAGAGCCGCTCACAGAGGGCCAGGGCCATCATCAGCTCCTGATGGGTCTTCTCTCCCAAGGGGATTACATTTTGGAGATACAGGGCGGAGGAGCGCCCGGAATCCCGCACCAGCCGGAGAAAGCCCTCCAGATCCCCCTTTTTGAGGGCAGCGGCCTCTGCTTTGGCCCGTCGGTTTTCTTCGCAGACATGGAGCGCCCGAAGCACGGCCCGGTCCCCCGTCACCTGGCGAAGCTCCGGCAAAGAGGCCAGAAGCTCCTCCTCCGGCACCTCACGGAGGACCTCTTTCCCAAAGAAGCGGCAGACCTCCTTCAGCTCCCGGGTAATGGCGGCATACTCCCCGGTGAGATCGGCATGGTCCGCCCCGGAGTCCAGGATGCAGAGCGCATAGCCTCCGGCTTCCAGGTCCAGAGCAATCTGCTCCACCACCGGATTTTGGGTGTCGGCAAAATCAATGGCCACCACCCCGCCCACAGAGGAGGCCATCTGGTCCATCAGGCCGCAGGGTTTTCCAAAGTAGAAATTCTCAGCGTACTGCCCGATCTGGGCGATCTCCACCGGAGAACACCTTCCGTCCCAGAAGAGTTCATTCAAGATGGTCCCCATCAAAACCTCGAAGGCGGCAGAGGAGGAGAGACCGCTCCCTCCGGGCACCGCAGAGGTCACATAGGCATCCAGCCCTCTTCCCTCCAGCGGACAGCCCAGCTGGGAAAAGCGGGCGGCAACCCCCCGGACCAGGGCTTCAGAGGTATTCTCTTCCTCTTTTTTGGGACGGAGGTCTCTAAGGTCCAGCTCTATCAGGGGATACCCTTGGGACAGGATTCGGACCCGTCCGCTCTCGTTGGGGGCGACCGCCGCCAGGATATCCAGATCCACCGCCCCCGCCAGCACGGCCCCGTGCTGGTGATCGGTGTGATTTCCTCCCAGCTCGGTCCGTCCCGGCGCGCTGAACAACGCCTCCGGCCCTTTTCCAAAGGTCTTCTCAAAGCCTTCCAGCACCTGGGCGCAGCGGATGCGGGCAGTCTTCACATTCTCTTTCCCATACAGGCGGAGGAAAATCTCCTCCCACCTTCCCTGTGTCAGGGTCTCCTTTTGCAGTTCCATTCCTGTCTCCTCCTATTTTCCGGTCTCCAACGCTTTCAAAATTGGGGCGGCCCTCCTCTCGCTTCTGATCTCGTCTACATTTTCTCTCGTGACCACCGTATGGTTCAGCCAGACATAGGTCCCCCCCTCCAGCAGGACGGCCTTCTCCGGCTCCCTTCCCTCCGCCAGGGCGCAGATCAGGCTCAGGATGCTTTCCGCCTGACCGTCGGCATCATTGTGAACCGTTCCCTGCAGGGTTCCCTCCCGCACCGCTTCCAGGGCGGGCCGGGTGGCATCTACCCCCACCACAAAGGGCAGGTCCTCCTTGGAGCGTCCGGCCTCCAGGCAGGCGTCAATGGCCCCCAGGGCCATGTCGTCATTGTTGGAAAAGACCACCTCGATCTGATCCCCATAGGTCTGGAGCCATTGAGTCATCAGCACACTGGCCTTTCCCCTCTGCCAATCCCCCGCGTCGTTGGCCAGCTTTTCCACCGTGATCCCCGCCTCGGTCAGAGTCTTGATGCTGTATTCCGTCCGGAGGAGGGCATCCTGATGACCCGGCTCCCCCTCCAGCATCACATATTGCAAGACCCCGTCTCCATTTCGGTCCATCCGCTCAGATGATTCCCTCCAGGCCCGGGCCACCAGCTCCCCCTGAAGCTCACCCGCCTGGGCGGCATGGCTGCCTACATAATAGGCCCGGTCCCAGCGGTCCAGATCCTCCCGAATGGGCTCACGGTTAAAGAAGATGATGGGAACCTGGGCAGCATGGGCCTTGTCGATAATGGTGGAGGCCGCGGTCCGATCCACCAGATTGACACAGATCACATCACATCCTTTGTCCAGAAAGCGGTCAATCTGCTCGGTCTGAACCGCCTGACTGCCCCACCCGTCCATCATGCTCAGGTTCATTTTGATTCCCCTGATCCGTTCCTCCTCCAGGGCCTTCTGCTGCAGGCTCTGGGCCAGGGCGGAAATAAAGGTATCCTCCTGCTGATACAGGGTCACCCCCACCCGAATGGTGCGCTCTCTCCTCTCCCGCACGCAGCCAGTCAGAGGAGAGAGCGTGAGGGCCAGCCCCAAAAGAAGGGCAATTTCCCGTCTCATAACCCCCTCCTATTTTGTGACCGGAAAGAGGAGCTTTTGATGCTCCGGCTCATACATGGACTCCTGACGAATCAGGAGAAAGGGCAGAATCGTCTTCCTCTCCACGGTCTCTTTCCGAGCCAGCCCAGCGGCGGTCTCCACCGCCAGATAGCCCACGGTAAATTCATTTTTCGCCGCAATGGCGGTGATGTATCCCTGCTCCAAAGCGGCGGCAATGGAGGAGGTGGAGCCCGCCCCATACAGAAGAGGGAACCCCCTCCCCGTCCGGGCCAGCTCGGCGGCCCGCTCCAGAGAGGCCGCCTCAAAGGCCAGGACCACCCCTGCCTCCTCCCGGTCCAGGACCCGTTTCAGCGCCTCCTCCACCGTCTCTCCCTCCCCGGGCCGGCAGGAGATCACCTTGCGTCCCTCCGCCCGCAGCACCTCTTCAGCGGCCTTCCGGCGCCGGGTCACTCCGTTGTCTCCCGGCACGGCGTCCAGGAGGAGGACGGTCCCCTCGGGACCCACCCCATTGAGCGCCGCATTTCCCAGGGCCTTTCCCACCGCCTCATTGTCCAGCGTCACGCTGCCGTCCGCCCCCAGGTCGGTCATATCCGTTTCCACCGTCACCACCACAGCCCGCTCTGCGGCCTCCGCGACAGATCGGGCCAGGGCCGCCCGGTCAGAGGGCCATAGGAGGATGGCTCCCGCCCCCCGCTCCAGCTCTCCCCGGAGGAGCGCCGCCTGCTCTTCCGCCCCCTGACTCTGCTCCGAGATCAGCACCCGGAGCTCCACATTCAGGTCGGCGGCCGCCTGCTCCATTCCCTGCCGTGTGGTCCGAAGCACGGCGGGATCGCTCTCCCGCAGGATCACGGACATCTCTAAAAGCGCCGGGCGGGCGGCGTTTTGATTGGGGGAAAAGGCCAGAAGGAGGAACAAAACCCCAAGTCCTGCCACCGGGAGCAAGAGCTGTAAAAAAATCTTTCGTTTCACGGTTTCTCCTCCTTCTGATGCCTTTTGGCCCCCTCCTCATCCAGGGCAGGAATGCGTATCCGAACCCTCGTCCCGTCATCCGGTTCGCTGAGAATGGTAAGGCCATAGGCGGGGCCAAAGGTGAGGCGGACCCGCTGATGCACATTTCGAAATCCGATTCCAGAGCCTTTCGCCCCCTGGGCCGCCGGGGGGCCTCCCGGATCCAAAAGCCGCTCCACCACCTCTTCCGGCATCCCGGGGCCGTTGTCGGTCACCTCCAGAATCACATCCTCCCCCTCCCGGAAGGCCCGGATGGAGATGATCCCCTCCCCATCCGCATAGGCCATGCCATGATAGATGGCGTTTTCCAAAATAGGCTGGACGATGAGTTTGATGGTATAGAGACTCTCCACCCCCTCCTCTGCCCGGATCTCGGCGGAAAATTGATTCTTATACCGCATTTTCTGGATGGTCAGATAGTGTCTGGCGTGTTCCAGCTCGTCCGCAATGGGAATCATGCCGTTTCCACGGCTGAGAGAAATGCGGAAGAACCTGGCCAGAGCGGTGAGCATGGTGACCGCATCCTCCGTCCGTCCATTCTCCGTCATCCAGACCACGCTGTCCAGGGTGTTATAGAGAAAATGGGGGTTAATCTGGGACTGAAGCACCTCCAGCTCGCTTCGGCGCTTCTGCTCCTCCTGCTGGATGATGTCCTCCATGAGATGGCGCATGGTGGATACCATGGACTGAATGGAGTGGCTCAGATGTTCCACCTCATAGGGACCCTGGATGGAGAACTCCACCCGCTCCCGCCCGGCTTCCAGCTCCTTCACCGCCCGATCCAGCCGTTTCACCGGGGCCGTGATCCACTCTGACAGACGCAGATCCACCCACACCAGTAAAAGGACGGAAAAAAGCACGATCATCAGGAAAAAGAGGATCATCTGCCCATAGCTGTTCCACAGGTTCCGCATGGGCGCCACGCCGATGAGCTTCCATCCGGTATAGCCCACCGTTTTCACGGTGATCTGCCGCCTCTGTCCCTGGAAGGTCTCCCGGTGGCTTCCATCCGTATATCGGGCGGCCTCCAGATTGTTCTCCTCCAGAAGACCCGCATAGATAAGCTGCTGACGGGGGTGGTAGATGATCTCCCCCTGGTCGTCGATGAGATAGAGATAGCCCTGCTCCCCATCCGGGCTTACATCCCGGCAGATTCGCTCAATCCCTCCAAAGCTCATATCCACCAGAAGGACCCCGCTCTCGATGCTCCCCTTCCGGGTCAGCTCCACCTGGCGGCTGAGGGAGACCACCCAGTGATACTGATAATCCGGGTCGGTAAAGAGATTCTGCACATGGGGGGTGGAAAAATGGAGGTTTTCGATTTGCTCCATGGCCTTGCAAAACCACTCCTCCCGCTCCGGGGCCACGCTGTCCTTCAGGGTGGAGAGGGGGACGGAGGAGATCCGCTTTCCACTCTCCGAAAAGACGGCGATGGAGGTAATCATCTCCCGATTTCCCTCGTAGAGGAGGTCCAGACGGTCGGTGAGGTCGTCCTCCGCCAGGTCGGTATCCTTGATGATCTGGTAATAGACCGCGTCGGAGACCCGCATCATGCTCCGAAGATAGCTGTCCAGATTTAAATTCACCTGGGCCAGAACCCGCTGGCTGCTCTCCGCCCTCTGGTCGTTGACGGCGGAGGAAAAGCGGAGAAAGAGGGCCAGACCCATCAGCACCATGCCCACCACAGCCACCCCTGTGAAGGAGAGGGAGAGGATTACCTGGATGCTGGACCGACGGTAGCGTGACTGCCAGCGTTTGGTCAGCGCTTCTATGTAAGTTCCCATGCCATCCCTCCCCTTTTGCTTATCCCCCCCGGAATTTTGTGGGGCTTACCCCAAAGTGGCGCTTAAACACATAGCTGAAATAATTGGGGTCCTCATAACCGCACTTCCGGGCGATGAGGTAGGTCTTTTCCTCCGTGTTCCGCAGGGCGTTGGCTGCCGCCTCCATCCGCTCCATGGTGACACAGGCGGTGAAGCTCATTCCGGTCTCCCGCTTGAACAGGGTGGAGAAGTAGGCCGGGCTCAGGTGGAGGTACTCACAGATCCGCTCCACGGAAAGCTCGCTCTCCCCATAGTGCCGGCGGATAAACTCCCTGGCCCGCTCCACCGTCCGCCCGGCGGAATCCGTCCGCTGACGGCGGATCAGCCCCTGAATGCGGAGACAGTGATCCACACACCAGCGCTCCATGGTATCCAGCGTGGGAAAATCCGATGCCTGCATGACCTCGGTCAGATTGGCCCCAAAAACCTCCTCCAGGGAGAGGTCGGCACTCCGGGTCATCTTCAAAAGGCAGGTCAGAAGCTCCATAAAAAAGAGGTTGTACTGCCTCCGGGCGGCGTTTTCGGAGCGGACCTTTTCCACCATGGCCTTCACAGCCAGACGGACCTCCTCCTCGCCCCCCAGCTTCACCGCCGAGACCAGGGTCCTCTCGTCATTTTCGTCGAAGGTCAGCCGGACTCCGGCATCCGGCTCCAGATCCCCGATGTAAATGGCCTGACCCCGTCCCACCATTCCCCGGTAGTCCAGGGCATTTTTTGCCCCGGCGGCGGACATGGGAAGGCCGGACAGCTGTCGGCACAGTCCTCCCACCCCAATGGTGAGGGTCACCCCCAGATAGGTTTCCCCCAGAGCGCAGACCCGTTCTAAGGCCCCGGTCAGCTCATAAATGGAGGCGGTCCCGGTAAAGCCCGCGATCAGGGCTACCGAATGGTCATAAAGAAAAGAGCGGCACCAGCAGTGTTCCAGCTTCAGATTTTCATTCAGCAGCTGCTGAATGGAGAGGGCCAGCATCACATCCTTCTCCCCCGCGTCCCCTCCGATATGGACCAGGGCCACCGCCCAGCTCTCGCCGGGGAGGGAAAGCTCTAAATGGCGGGCCTTCTCCTCCTCCTGACCGGGGACCACCCTCCCGTCCAAAAGATGGGTGAAGAACAGCTCCCGCAGGGTGGGAAGGCTCTCCTCATACCGCCTTCGGAGCAGCTCCCGGTTTTGAAGCTCCGCCCGCTCCCGGTCCAGACCGGCCTTCAGCTTTTGAAGCACCCCGGAAAGCTCGTTGGCGTTGATGGGCTTTAGAATATACTCAAACACATTCATCTGAATGGCCTGCTTGGCGTATTCAAAGTCGTCAAACCCGGAAAAGACCACGAACTTGGCCGCCGGAAGCCGATCCTTCAGGATTCTGCACAGCTCCAGCCCGTCCAGAAAGGGCATCTTGATGTCCGTGAGGACCACATCAGGCTGTAAGCTCTCTGCCAGCTCCAGGGCATCCTGTCCGTTTCCCGCCTCCCCCACCAGAGAAAATCCCAGTCCTGCCCAATCCATTTTCCGGCTGATACCCACCCGGATATCCTCCTCATCATCCACCAGCAGGACCCGATAACACTCCACATCCCCACCTCCTTCTCTGTCAATATAGCACAACAGCCCTCAAAATGGAATAAAAAAGGGGACACGCCTGCCCGGTGTGTCCCCTTGGGAACCCGTTCCATGCCCCGGCGGGAAGCCCCTTCGGCTCCCCGACCATCGGTTTTAGAACACGCCCCTGCCTTTCAGGATCCCCAGTGCCACAACCACCACAAGGGCAGCCACGCAGATCCCGATAAACAGATCAATGTATTTGAGGGGGACCCCACGGAAATGCTCATACAAGTGTTCAAAGGCATTGAGAGAGGCGGGATCCTTCCGATCCTCTCCCAGCCCCTCTTCCGTTTCTTCTGTCCGAAGCCGGGAGGAATCCGGCCGTTTTTCCTTCATCCCCTTGTCCTTCCTCATTTCTTGGCCAGATACTTCCGCAGATCCAGCGCCACGGCCACAATGATGACCAGACCCTGGGCCACATAGGTGTAAGCGGGGTCCACATTCAGGAACTGGAGGCAGATCTTCAAAATCTCAAAGACCAGAACGCCCAGCAGGATCCCGGAGACCCGGCCCACGCCGCCGTTGGTGGAGACACCCCCGATGGTACAGGCGGCGATGGCCTCCAGCTCATAGCCGTTTCCAGTATTGGTAGAGGCGCCGCCGGCCTTGGCTCCCATCAGAAATCCGCCGATGGCGTACATACAGGAGGCCAGAATATAGATTCGAATCAGGGATGCCTTGACATTGACCCCCGCCACCTGGGCCGCGTGTTCATTTCCGCCGATGGCGTACATATATTTCCCATGCCGGGTCTTATTGTATAAAAAATAAAAGAAAATGCCGATGAGGACGGCGAAGATAGCCAGGAAGGGGACCCCAAACAGATCTCCCTTTGCCACCGTCAGATAGCTCTCCTTATAGCTGCCCAGAGGCTGGTTATTGGTGATGATGGAGCAGAGTCCGTAGACGATGGTCTGCATACCCAGGGTGGCAATGAAGGGGGGCACCTTCAAAAAGGCAATGACACAGCCGTTGACGGCCCCAAACACAGCCATAACAGCCACCACAATGAGCAGGGCCAAGGGCATGGGAATGTCGGGCAGCCAGGGCAGCATCCGGGCCTCATAGGTAATCTGCTGAAGCAGGATACCGGAGAGACAGGCGGCAAGTCCCACCTGACGCCCGGCGGACAAATCGGTGCCCTTGGTGATGAGACAGCCCGAAACCCCGCAGGCAATGATGAAGCGGGGAGACATATTGAGCAGCAGATTTACGAAATTCCGCCCCTTGAAGAAATTTTGCGTGGTGAAGCCCACCACCAGGGCCAGGAATAGAATCAAGATGATAATCGCATTGTTTGACAGGAACTTTCCCAGGTTAAAATGGGCCTTCTCCCGTGTCTGGAGTGCATTTCCGGTCATAGTGCTTCCCTTCCTCCTTCTCAAAACTGTGTGGCCAGGGCCATGATGTTTTCCTGATTGGCCTCATTCCCCTCCACGAAACCGGTCACACGGCCATCACACATCACCATGATCCGGTCAGACATCCCGATAAGCTCACTCATCTCGGAGGAAACCATGATGATGCTCTTACCCTCCCTGGCAAGCTCCGCGATAATACAGTAGATCTCATATTTCGCACCCACATCAATGCCGCGGGTAGGTTCATCCAAAATCAAAATATCCGGGCTGTTCGCCAGCCAGCGGCTGAACAGCACCTTCTGCTGATTGCCGCCGGAAAGGCTTTGAATCTGGGTCTTGGAGGAGGGGGTCTTTATGGAGAGCTTCTCCACATTCTCCCGGACCAGATCCTCGATTTTTTTGTCATCCAGCAGAACGCCCGCCCGAAGATATCGGTTCAGGGAGGCGATGGAGACATTGTCCGCAATGGACAAAACCCCCAAAATCCCCGTGGCTCTCCGATCCTCGGTCAGCATGGCAATGCCGTTTCGAATGGCATCCTTGGGCTGGTGAATGGTCAGCTCCCGCCCCAGATAGGCGATGGTGCCTCTGGTGTGTGCCCGGAGGCCAAACAGACCCTCCATCAGCTCGGTGCGCTGGGCACCCACCAGACCGGCCACCCCCAGAATCTCGCCCCTTCGGACATTGAAGCTGGCCTCCCGGAAACTTTTGGGATTGATGGAGGTGAAGTCTCTGACCTCCAGAACCACCTCTCCCGGATGGTTTTCCCGGACGGGATACATACTGGACAGCTCCCGCCCCACCATTTTTGTAATAATCAGGTCCGTGGTCAGCTCCTTTGCGTCCCAGGTCCCTATGTACTGACCATCCCGCATGATGGTCACTTCATCGCTGATCCGCAGGATCTCATCCATCTTATGGCTGATATAGACGATGGAGACCCCCTTTTCCCTCAGCTCGCTGACAATGGTAAAGAGCGCCTCTACCTCCGCGGCGGTGAGGGAGGAGGTCGGCTCATCCAAAATGAGAACCTTGCATTCCGCCGATACCGCCTTGGCGATTTCCACCAGCTGGATCTGAGAGACGCTCAAGCTTCCCAGCTTGGCCCTTGGATCATAGTCCAGGTGAACCTCCTTTAGGACCTCCTGCGCATCCTGATACATCTTCTCATGATCTACCAGCGTGAGGAACCCCACTTGCTTCGTGGGATAACGACCGACATAAATATTTTCTCCGATGCTGCGCTCAGGGATGGGCTGAAGCTCCTGATGAACCATGGCAATGCCCCTGCGCAGCGCGTCCACGGGGCCTTTGATCTGAACCCTTTCTCCCTCGTAAATCACCTCCCCCTCCTCCATGTGATAGATGCCAAACATACATTTCATCAGGGTGGACTTTCCGGCGCCGTTCTCCCCCATCAGCGCGTGAACACTCCCCGGTCTCAGCCTCAGCTGGGCATGATCCAGAGCCTTGACCCCGGGAAAGGTCTTGACCACATCATGCATTTCCAGACGGTATTCCGAAGACAAATCCGCCAACCTCCTCCCACATTTTCTCTGATAAAAATGGTGCGTGCGCCCACGCACACGCACCATTTTGCCTTTGACCCTTTCTCTGGCCCTTTCTTAGCCCTGGAAATCGGCCACATTCTCAGGCGTGACCTTCACATAGTCCACATAGATGCTCTGCTCCCCGGGGGCATAGGTGGTGCCGTTCAGCAGACCTTCCATGCACTCCACGGCCTTGCCGGCCTGGCTCTTGGCATCGTTGAGAACGGTGCCCGTCATATTGCCGTTGGCAACCTCGTTGAGGGCGGCATCCAGAGCGTCCACGCCAACCAGATAGATGTCCTTGTTCACGGTGCGTCCGGCAGCCTGAATGGCCTGAAGGGCACCCATGGCCATATCATCGTTGTTGCAGAAGACCACTTCGATCTGGTTGCCGAACTTGGCCAGATCGTTCTGAGCGATCTCCTGACCCTTGTTCCGGTCCCAGTCGCCCCGCTGGAGGTCCAGCTCTTCCACTTCCTTGCCCGCATCGGTGAGGGCCTTGACGGAATACTCGGTACGGAGCTTGGCGTCGATGTTTTCAGGGTCGCCCTGGATCATGATGTAAGAGATCTTGCCGTCCCCGTTGATGTCGCCCTGATTCTCGGTCTCCAGAATCAGTTCGCCCTGGAAGGTGCCGGACTGCGCGGCGTCACAGCCCACATAGACCAGCTTGTCATAGACGGACATCTGATCGGCGGTAGGCTCCCGGTTGATAAGCACGGTGGGGATCCCCGCATCCTTCACGGTGGAAATGATCTGATCGGCGGCGGAGGTCATAACGGGATTGATGATGAGGGCCTCCACCCCCTGGGTGACAAAGGTGTTGATCTGCTCATTCTGCTTGACCTGATCGTTGTTGCCGTCCACAACGACCACTTCATAGCCCTTTTCCTTCAGGATCCCCTCCAGGGTGTTCCGGTAGGTGGTCATGAAGGCATCGTCAAACTTATAGATGCAGATGCCGATTTTGCCCTTTTCACCGGGAGCGTCGGTGTTTTGCTGGCTGGGATCGGCAGGGCCCTGACTGGGCTCAGGGGAAGGTCCGCAAGCGACCAGAGAGAGACTCATAACCAGACCCAGCGCAAGTGCGACATATTTCTTCATCATGGTTCCTCCTAAAATTTGTTTTTTCCCTAGGACTCATTTCACATCCTTCGGGTGTTTTCTTATTTTAACCCACCCGACCCGAAAAAACGATAGAAAAATCTTTGTATTACTATCAAAAAACTTGGCTCCTCCTTGGAGCGCTCAGCCCCTCAGCAGCCTTTCATACGCCTCCGGACTCCGAACCCGTCCCACGGCGGAAAGGGAGAGGGCCTCAAAATCGAAGATCTTCCGTGCCAGGGCCCGGATCTCCTCCCCGGTGACGGAATCATACCGCTCCAGCATCTCTTCCGGGGTGGTGATGCGGTCGGTGAGCAGCAGGGAGCGCCCCATGTGATTCATGAGGGATTGGGTGGACTCCAGCCCCATCAGCACATTGGCCTTGGACTGCTCCCTCGCCCGGTCCAGCTCCTCCTGGGTGATCCCCTCGTCCGCCACCCGGGACACCACCTCCAAAATGGTGGAGAGGGCCGCCTCCTCCGTCTCCCTCCCCAGGGCGGTATAGATGCAGAACAGCCCGGTGTCCGCGTGACCCGCCCCATAGGAGTAGATGCTGTAGCACAGGCCCTTCTCCTCCCGGACCCTCTGGAACAGCCGGGAACTCATCCCCGATCCCAGGGCGGCGGAGAGCAGCTGAAGGGCAAACCGCTCCTCTGATCCATAGGGGAGAGAGGGGAAGGCCAGCGTCAGATGGTTTTGCTCATTGTCCTTCTCCCGGACCGCGATTCCGGGGCGGTATCGGGCAGGCGCCGCCGGGGGATTCTTTCCCCCGGACAGGTCCCCAAAGGTGTCCCGAAGGCGATTCACATCCTCCTCCCGATAGCTCCCCGCCAGAGAGAGGATGATATCCCCCGGAAGGTAGTGATCCTTCATATATGCTTTTAAAAAGGTACCTGTCATCGGGGCCAGGCTCTCCCGTGTCCCCAGAATGGGGCGGGAGATGGCCTGATCGGGATACACCTTTTTATAGAGTTCCTCGGCGCACAGATCGTCCGGGGTGTCCTCATACATCCCAATCTCCTCCCGGATCACCCCCCGCTCCAGGGCCACATCCTCCTCGTCCATTCGGGAGGAAAAGACCATGTCGGAGAGAAGGTCGGTGATTCGGGGAAGGTTGCTGTCCAGGCTCCGGGCGTGGAAACAGGTACACTCCTTGGTGGTAAAGGCATTCACCTGCCCCCCCACGCCGTCCATCTCTTTGGCAAGCTCCTCGGCGGTCCTCCGCCAGGTTCCTTTGAACACCATATGCTCGATGAAGTGGGTGGCTCCGTTTTCCCGGGCGGTCTCCTGCCGGGAACCGGCCCCCACCCAGATCCCCAGGGCCGCAGACCGGTATCCTTCCATGGGACAGGTGACAATCCTCACCCCGTTTTTCAGCGTTTCGATTTCATACATGGCCATTCTCCTTTTCCGTACTCTTATTCATGGGGGCAGATAATCCCAGTGTCTCCCCTTTTCCCAATCTTATCCAAATAGAAAAAGCCCCTTCTGCCGAAGGGACTTTTTCCGGGGGCTGACCCGTTTCCCGGTCAGCAGTTCTGACATCGGGTGACCTGATAGACCCCCGAAATGCCGCTCAGGCGGTTGATGACGGCGGTCAGCTCGCTCTTGTCCTTCACCTCCAGGGTGATGGAAACGGAGGCGTAGCCGTCCGGCATGGCCCGGACCGAAAGACTGCTGACCTTCACCTTGGCGGCGGACAGGGCCATTGCCATATCCAGGGTCAGATTGTCCCGATCCTTGGCGGATAGCTCCAGCCCTGTGGTATAGGCCGTCCTGTCCCCCTCCACCCAGGCCACCCTGACCCAGCGGTCCTTCTCCTCCGGCTTTTGCAGACCGAGAATGGCGTTGGGACAGTCGGCCCGGTGGACCGAGACCCCAAAGCCCCGGGTGATGAAGCCCACCACCGGATCGCCGGGAACCGGGGTGCAGCACTTTGCAAACTTCACCAGGCAGTTGCCCAGCTCCTCCACGATGACCCCGCTCTCCGACCGGCGGGGCTTCTGATTTCTGGCCTCGGCCTGCGCCTGGGCGGCCGCCTTTCCGTTGGCGGGGAGAAGGGCCTCCTGGGTCATCTGGGCGGCCTTGGCCTCCGCCGCCTTCACCCGGCCCAGGCGGAGCATCTCCTCCTTGATTCGATTCACCGACTTCTGGGCGGTCATACCCCCATAGCCGATGGCGGCATATAGCTCATCCAGGCTGCCAAATCGGACCTTTTTCAGAATGTTGGGAAGAATGTCCTCCGTGGTGATGGCGGAAAGGGACAGCCCCTGCCGCCTCAGCTCCGCTTCAAACATGGACCGTCCGGTGCCGATGTTCTCCTCCCGCTTCTCCTTTTTGAACCACTGACGGATCTTGTTTCGGGCCTCGTTGCTCTTGGCCAGCTTGAGCCAGTCCCGGCTGGGACCGTGGGCCGACTTGGAGGTGATGACCTCCACGATATCCCCGGATTTCAGGGTGCTGTCAAAGGTGACGATCCGTCCATTCACCTTGGCTCCGGTCATGTGATTGCCCACCGCCGAGTGAATGGAATAGGCAAAGTCGATGGGGGTGGCCCCGGCGGGGAGACTCTTCACATCCCCCTGGGGGGTAAAGACAAAGACCTCATCGGAGAAGAGATCCACCCGCATGGTGCGGACAAACTCCTCCGCGTCGGTATCCTGCTGGGCCTCCAGCAGCTTCCGGACCCAGCCGAAGGTCTCCTCACTGCCCAGCTGCCGATTGCCCAGTCCCTGCTTATATTTCCAGTGGGCGGCAATGCCGTACTCCGCCGTGCGGTGCATTTCCCAGGTGCGGATCTGCACCTCAAAGGGAATGCCCTCCCGGCCGATGACGGTGGTGTGAAGGGACTGGTACATATTGGGCTTGGGGGTGGAGATATAGTCCTTGAACCGCCCCAGGATGGGCTTATACATATCATGAACCTGGCCCAGCACATTATAGCAGTCGGGGATATTGTCCACAATCACCCGAAAGGCGTAAAGGTCAAAGATCTCCTCCATGGTTTTGTTCTGGGAATACATCTTCCGGTAGATGGAATAGGTGTGCTTGACCCTCCCATAGACCTTGCATTGGATGTTCTCCTCCACCAGACGGCTGGTGATGGCATCCTGAATGTTTTTCATAAACTCCTCGTTGGCCGCCGAGCGCTTTTCCAGCTCGCCTTCAATCTCCTGATAGCCAATGGGGTCCAGATATTGGAGGGAGAGGTCCTCCAGCTCCCACTTGACCCGCTGCATACCGAGACGGTGGGCCAGAGGGGCATAGATCTCCATGGTTTCCAGGGCCTTTTCCTTCTGCTTTTTGGCCGACTGGTAGTTCATGGTGCGCATATTGTGGAGCCGGTCGCAGATCTTGACCAGAACCACCCGGATGTCCTTGGCCATGGCCATGAGCATCTTTCGGAGGTTTTCCATCTGCTCCTCCTCTTTGGAGGTGTACTGCACCCGGGTCAGCTTTGTGACCCCCTCCACCAGCTCGGCCACGGTGGCTCCAAAGTGCCTGGCGATGTCCTCGTGGGTGGCTCCGGTGTCTTCAATGCAGTCATGGAGCAGGGCGGCAATGGCGGAATCCACATCCAGGCCCAGATCGGCCACAATATCCGCCACAGCCAGGGGATGGGTAATATAGGGGGACCCATCCTTTCGCAGCTGGCCGGCATGGGCGCTGTCGGCATAGGTAAAGGCCTCGAAGAGACGATCTGAATCCAGATTGGGGTTATAGCTTTTAATCTTCTCCTCCAGGGCGTAATATTTCTCTAAAATAGGGTCCACAAAATCACCTCCCCGTGATTTGACGCAGGCGCCGCATGATGTGAGACGCCTCCAGATCCACCTTCCCCGCCACCTGACAGGTGGAGATGCGAAGGTGATCGCTGCCGTGATCCACATGGATCAGGCCCCGCTCGTCCATGACCTCCAGACAGACCATGGTTCTCATATAGGTCTCCCTCCGACCGGCGAGCCGAGCCACATTTTTCGCAAGGCGGGGAATGGTCTCCTCCACCTGACCGGAATGCCCGGAGAGATAGCGCCAGAGGACGACGAACTCCTCCCGGCTGGGCAGGAGGGATCGGGCCTCGTCCGAGGTGATCTCCTCCCCCCGGTAGAAACGCTCAAACAAGGCCCGCTCCACTTGGGCGCGGGTGAGGGCGGGGCGCAGATCGGTGACCAGGAGCTGAACCGTCCGATTGCCCCGGTATTCGTTGATCTGGGGATAAAAGGCGATGTCCACCTTATCCCCGGCGGAAAGGTCCGCGTCGGCGGCGGTGGTGGAGAAAAAAATGGTGTCAAAGCTGCGGTTGCAGCGGGTGACCCGCATCTTCAAATGCCGCCCGCCTCCCACATCGCCAAGGGAGAGGACAGTGGCTCCGGACAGGGTAAACACCGGCTTGGGATTTCCCGCCCCAAAGGGCTCCAGGATAGAGAGGGCCTGAATCTCCTCCTCCACCAGAGTGCTGACCTGATCGATCTCGGCATCCACCTCCAGAACAGAGACCAGCTCCTCCCCCTTGGAAAACTCCTCCACCAGCTGATTGATCCGCCGGGCAAAGGCGGGGATGTTCGCCTCCTCAATGGTGAAGCCGGCGGCCAGGGCATGGCCGCCAAACCCCTCCAGAAGGTCGGCGCACCGCTCCAGCGCCCGGAAGAGATTAAAGCCGCCGAAGGATCGGCAGGAGCCCTTCCCCCTGCCCTCGCTGAGGCAGATCATAAAGGCCGGCGCGCAGAAGCGCTCCGACAGGCGGGAAGCCACAATGCCCACCACCCTCTGGTGCCAGCTCCCATCCGCCAGCACAATGCCCCGGCGCTTTTCTGCCGGGATGCAGGCCAGCCGCGCCAGACACTGATCGAAGATCTCTCCCTCGATGGCCTGCCGCTCCTTGTTGAGGGCGCAGAGCCGGACCGCCAGCTCCTCCCCCCGGGCGGGGTCGGAGGTCATCAGAAGCTCCAGAGCCACCCGCGCCTGTCCCATCCGCCCCGCGGCGTTGATCCGGGGCGCCAGGGTATAGCCCACTGTGGTGGAGGTGATGGCCTGACTTTCCACCCCGCTCTCCCGGATCAGGGCGGCGAGGCCGGGACGGCCGGGGGCCTGGAGCTTACCCAGCCCCATGCGCACCAGGGTGCGGTTTTCCCCGGTCAGGCACATGACATCCGCCACCGTGCCCACGGCGGCCAGATCGGCATAGGCATCCAGAAGCTCCTGTTCCCGCTCCTTTCCCCCCAGGGCCAAAACCACCTTGAGGGCCACCCCCACCCCGGCCAGGGAGTCAAAGGGATAGGAGCAGTCCCGCCGATGGGGGTCCACCACGGCAGCGGCCGGAGGAAGGACCTCCTTGCACTCATGGTGATCGGTGACCACCACATCCATCCCCAGCGTCCTGGCGTAGGCCACCTCCTCCACGGCGGTGATGCCGCAGTCTACGGTGATGACCAGGGTCACCCCCTCCTGGCGGAGAACATCCAGTGCGGGCCGGCCAAGACCGTACCCCTCCTCCATCCGGTCCGGGATATAGGGGATCACCCTCCCGCCCCGGCCGGTAAGGTAATGGGACAGCAGCGTGGTGGAGGTAATCCCGTCCACATCATAGTCTCCATAAACCGCCATCTGCTCTCCGGCGGAGAGGGCCTGTTCGATTCGGGCCACCGCCCTGTCCATGTCCCGCAAAAGAAAGGGGTCCCAGAACTGCTCCGGCCCATCCGCCAGAAAGGCGGACGCCTTCTGGGGCGTATTGATCCCACGGGCGCAGAGGACCATAGCCGCCAGCCGAGGTATCCCGGCAGCCACCATGGTCCCTACCACCTCCGAGTGGCAGCCCTTTCGGTCCCATCGCTTAAATTTCATTTCATTCGTCCTTTGATATCCA
>JAHHSE010000129.1 GCA_020025395.1 Oscillospiraceae bacterium | reverse complement strand
CCTTATACACATTTATAAGGAATTTTTCTTCCTCTCACTCATCTTTAGAATTTGTTAAGAAAACTTTTATATGGATCCAAAGATACCCAGCCTCCTTCATGGTATAATGAAAAAAATCCGCCATTCCGAAAACTTGTAAACAGTTTTTAAACTTTCTCTCTCCCCTTGCCCCGGGTTTTTGTTGGTGCTATACTATCTCTGAAACGAAATCCGGGAACCCATCGGCAATAGAGCGCTGCCGATTATGTAAAGGAGTACATCTATGGAAAACACGGAAATGAAACAGCCCTCTCCCCCTGTGCAGGCACCCAGGAAGAAACGACTGAAAAAACGCTTGAAACGCCTCATCCCCCTCCTGGTCCTGGTGCTGATTATCGCCCCCATTATCCTTCGTCTTCTCGCAGGCGGTCCGGTTATGGGCCCCAGTGTCTATCTCACGGATACCGCCGCCCGTCGGGATCTCACCGTGGCGGTCTCCGGCTCTGGTACCATCCAGCCCATTAACTCCTATCAAGTCACCACTCTGGTCAAAGGTGAGGTGCTAAACGCTCCCTTTGAGGAGGGGGATCAGGTCCAAAAGGATGCGCTCCTTTACCAGATCGACGCGGAGGATGTAAGGAACAACATCTCTCACGCCCAGCTGGGGGTGGAGCAGGCCCAGCTGGCCTACGATCAGCTTCTCCGGGGACAAAAGGATACTCAGCTCAAGGCCAACGCTGACGGCGTGATTCAGTCCCTTCCCTTTGATCCCGGTGACAACATTGCCGCCGGCTCTGTGGTAGCCACCATCCTGGACAACTCCACCATGAAGCTCACTGTGCCCTTCCATGCCGCCGATGCTTCCCTCTTTACCCTGGGACAGGTCGCCTCCGTGGCGGTAGACGGGACCACGGAGATCCTCTCCGGTACCGTGGATGAGATCTCCGCCACCAATTCGGTGGGACCCGGAGGCACCCTGGTCCGGTCTGTCACTGTCAAGGTCCCGAATCCCGGCGCTTTGGATGTGACTTGCACCGGTACCGCCACCATTGCCGGGGCCACCTGCGCCTCTTCCGGCCCCTTTTCCTACGCCGCCAACAAGGAGGTGGTGGCGAGGACCAGCGGGGAGCTGGCCGCCCTCTCGGTCAAGGAGGGCGACCCGGTCACCGATGGGCAGATCATCGGCGCTTTCCAGGGGGATGCCATCTCCGATCAGATCGAAACCGCCCGTCTGGGGGTTAAGGCCGCCCAGCTCACCCTCCAGTCCGCCCAGGACACCCTGGATAACTACACCATCAAAGCCCCCATTTCCGGGACCATCATCGAAAAAAACTATAAGACCGGAGACAATGTGGACCCCTCCGCCGCCGCCAACCCCAACGCCTCCCCCTATCTGGCCGTGATCTATGACATGACCACCCTCACCTTCGATATGAACATCAGTGAGCTGGACATCAGCAAAATCAAACCCGGCCTCCCTGTAGAGATCACCGCCGACTCTCTGGACGGCACCGTGTTTTCCGGCGTGGTGGACAAGGTGAACATCAACGGCACCACCGCCAATGGGAAAACCACCTACCCGGTCACCGTCAAGCTGGAAGGCGGCGGCACCGAGCTTTTGACCCAGGGCTTGTATCCGGGCATGAACATCTCCGCCAAGATCATTGTGGAAGAGGCCGGTCAGCTCCTCACCATTCCGGTGGACTATGTGATCCGCGGGAATGTGGTTCTGGTGGCTCCCCCTGAGGCCCTGGATGCCAACGGAACGCTGATGGACCCCAGCAAGCTCCAGGAGCGTACCGTCACCCTGGGCAGAAGCAGCGACCAGTACATCGAGATCCTGGACGGAATTCAGGAGGGGGAGATCGTCCTTCAGGAAAACAGAGCCAGCAGCGCCATGTCCATGATGATGGGAGGCTGATTCTGTGGAACACCTCATCGAACTCAAAAATGTCTACAAGATCTATCAGATGGGGGAGGAGACCGTCCATGCCCTGGATGGGATCAATCTGACCATCGACAAGGGGGAGTTCGTTGCCATTGTAGGCTCCTCCGGGTCCGGCAAGTCCACCGCCATGAATATCATCGGCTGTCTGGATGTACCTACCAGCGGAACCTATCATCTGGGGGGCATTGATGTCTCCACCATGGAGGATGATGAGCAGGCCGAGCTGCGAAACAAGATGCTGGGGTTCATTTTTCAGCAGTATAATCTGATCCCAAAGCTTAATGTGCAGGAGAATGTGGAGCTCCCCCTCCTCTACGCCGGCCTCGACACCGAGGAGCGGCACCAGCGGTCCATCCGCGCGCTGGAGCGGGTCGGTCTTGCGGACAAGCGCAAAAACCTGCCCAGCCAGCTCTCCGGCGGGCAGCAGCAGCGGGTCTCCATCGCCAGGGCCCTGGCAGGAGATCCCTCTGTGATCCTGGCGGACGAACCCACCGGCGCCCTGGACTCCAGAACCGGACGAGAGGTTCTGACCTTTCTCCAAAAGCTAAACGCAGAGGGGGATACCGTGGTCCTCATCACCCATGACAACTCCATTGCGGTCAAAGCCAGGCGCATTGTCCGCCTCCAGGACGGAAAGATCATCTATGACGGGGATTCCAGGGACCCTCTGGCTGTGGTTCAGCCGGAAGAGTACGATACAGCGGAGGAGTCCCTCCCGGAAGAGGAGGCTCTCACATGAATTTTACCCAATCCTTCCGTCTGGCCATCAAATCCCTCATGACCAGCAAAATGAGGGCCCTGCTCACCATGCTGGGCATTATTGTGGGTGTGGCTGCCGTCATTGTCATCGCTTCTCTGGGCACCGGGATGCAGAACTACATGAATGACCAGTTCAACAAAATGGGGGCCAACCTGGTCCAGGCCCAGGTCTACAGCGACGGCTCTTCCCGCAGTGTGGACTCAGACGATATGTACGCCCTGGTGGAAAAGTATCCCAAGTACCTCTCCGGGGTCACTCCCTACCTTCAGACCTCCGCCCCCATTCGCCACGGAAAGGATGAGTTCAAGCACACCAAGCTCTTTGGGGTAGGGGAGACCTTTCTCAATGAGAGGGGAGAAACCATGACCGGGGAAAGGCTGGGAGAGGGCCGTTTTCTTTCCTATATTGATGTGGATCGGGCGCAAAATGTCTGTGTCATCGGTCAGTATCTGGCCCGGGAGGCCTTTGGGGGCCGCGCCCTTGGAAAGTCCCTCACCGTGGGCGGAGAGCCCTTTACCGTCATCGGGGTGCTGGACACCGCCGCCGACCTCACCGAGGGAAGCAGCGACGACACCATCTATCTCCCCTACACAAAGTCCGAAGGGATGGGTTCCCCCAGCTACTATACCATGTATCTCTTTACCAGCACCACCCGGGAGAATGCGTCCGCCGCCAAGGCCCTGGTGGAGAATCGGCTGTTCAAAACCTTTCAGGACAAGGATTTTTACTTTGTCATGACCTCGGCCGAGATGATGGATGCCATGAATTCCATGCTGGCCACCCTGATGACCATTCTCCTGCTCATCGCCGCCATATCCCTCCTGGTGGGCGGAATCGGCATTATGAATATCATGCTGGTTTCCGTCACAGAGCGCACCAGAGAAATCGGAATCCGAAAATCCCTGGGGGCCAAATACCGGGACATCCGCAGCCAGTTTATTATCGAGGCAGGGACCACCTCCGCCATTGGCGGAGCCATTGGAATTGTGCTGGGCATCCTGATGGCCAATATCCTCACCAATGTCATCGCTCTGGTCATGGGAACCGGAAATGACGGCTTTGTGGCGGTCCCCACCCTGGGAGGCATCGGGATTTCCTTCGGTGTCTCGGTGGGGGTGGGCATCCTCTTCGGCTATCTCCCTGCCAACAAAGCCGCCAGACTCAACCCAATTGATGCCCTGCGGTATGACTAAATCCCACTGACGATAAGGAGCTTTCATATGAAGATGCGTTTTCTTTCCGCCCTGCTGGCGGCCGTCCTTTTTTGCACCGCCCTGCCGGGGGCGGCAGCGGCTGCCCCGATCCCTGATGAGAA
>JAHHSE010000128.1 GCA_020025395.1 Oscillospiraceae bacterium | reverse complement strand
CTTCTGGGTCTCCTCCTTCTGGCGAAGGGCTTGTTCAAAGTCGGCGGAGAGCTTGATGCTTCTGGTCCGCAGCTGGTCCAGCTGGTCCAGCCACAGGGAGATCTCCAATCCCCGCATCTCGTCCCGGAGAAGGAGGAAGCGCCGTGCCTTGTCCGCCTGCTGGCGGAGAGGCTCCACCTGAAGCTCCAGCTCCTCCACCTTGTCCTGGATGCGGACCAGGTTTTCCTCCGTCCGCTCCAGCTTTCGCTCCGCCTCCTCCTTTCGATGGCGATAGCGGGAAATTCCCGCCGCCTCCTCAAAGACCTCTCGGCGGTCCCCGGACTTTACAGAGAGGATCTCATCAATCCTGCCCTGGCCGATGATCGAATAGCCCTCCCGGCCCAATCCGGTATCCATAAACAGCTCATTTACATCCTTGAGTCGGACGGAGCGGCGGTTAATGTAGTATTCACTTTCCCCGGAGCGGTAATACCGGCGGGTCACCATGACCTCACTTTCCTCCATGTCGAAGAAGTGGTCGGTATTGTCCAGGAGGAGGGAGACCTGGGCAAAGCCCAGCTGTTTTCTCATCTGGGTCCCCCCGAAGATCACATCCTCCATCTTTCCCCCCCGAAGGGTTCGGGTGGACTGCTCCCCCATGACCCATCGGATGGCATCCGAAAGATTGGACTTTCCGCTTCCGTTGGGGCCGACAATGGCGGTGATCTCCTCTCCAAAGGTAAGCACAGTCTTATCCGGGAAGGATTTGAACCCTTGAATTTCCAAAGCTTTCAGATACAAGCAGCTCACCTCGCCTCGTCAGACTCCCCTTTTTCCCGGAGAAAATCCCGGTTTCCTCTTCCAAGGGAATGGATTATGATATTATACCAAATGCTCGATGTATTTGCAATTGTTAAAGCCCCCTTCCACACCGGTCGGTTGAAAAAATACGGGCTTTTTCCTACAGTCTGAGAGCCGCCGGACGGGGAAGTCCCCATCCGGCGGCTCTGTGATTCACATCCATTTTTTCGTGGGACCCATCCCGTGTTTCCTGGGCGGGGTCACAGGTTCAGCAGCTGGGTGGCAATGGCAAAGTAGACCAGGAGAGAGAGGGCATCCACCACGGTTGTGATAAAGGGGGAGGCCATCACTGCCGGATCAAAGCCCAGCTTCTTTGCCAGCATGGGCAGGGTGCAGCCCACCAGCTTGGCCATAATAATGGTAACCACAATGGTCAGAGCCACCACCAGAGCCACCATGGAACTTTTCCGATCCAGGGCGATGACCTTGGCAAAGACCACCACCCCCAGGGTGGCGGCACATAGGACGGCCACCCGGAACTCCTTCCAGATCACCTGGAGCCAGTCGGAAAACTCCACATCTCCCAGAGACATGGCACGGATGACGGTGACCGAGGCCTGCCCGCCGGAATTTCCCCCGGTATCCATCAGCATGGGGATAAAGAGCGTGAGGGCGGCGTTGGCCGCCAGGGCCTCCTCAAAAAAGCCCAGAATGGTTCCGGTAAAGGTGGCCGAGATCATCAGCAGCAGGAGCCAGGGGACCCTGTGCTTCCAGGTCTCCACCACACCGACCTGAAAATAGGGCCGATCTGTGGGCAGGATGGCGGCCATTTTTTCGATGTCCTCTGTGGCCTCTTCTTCCAGAACATCCATGGCGTCGTCAAAGGTGATGATGCCCACCAGACGATTTTCGTCGTCCACCACCGGAAGGGCGGACAGGTCATATTTGGAGAACATCTGGGCCACATTTTCCTTATCCTCATGGGTGTTCACCGAGAGGACATTGGACTCCATGATATCCTCGATACGGGTTTCATAGGTAGAGAGGAGCATTCGGCGCACCGTCACAACGCCCAGCAGAATCCGGTTCCGGGTGACATAGCAGGTGTAGACCGTCTCCTTATCCAGCCCCTCCTTTCGGATTCGGGCAAAGGACTGCTCCACCGTCCCCTCCGGATGAAGAAAGATAAACTCGGTGGTCATGAGGGAGCCGGCAGAGTCCTTGGGATAGTTTAAAAGCTCATTGATCTGACTCCGGGTGGAGGCGTCGGTGTTTCGGAGGATACGGGAGACCACATTGGCCGGCATATCCTCGATAATGTCCACCGTATCGTCCAGATACAGCTCATCCAGCACTTCCCGCAGCTCCTTGTCACTCAGGGCACCGATGAGTTTTTCCTGGTCCTCACTGTCCTCCAGATAGGTGAAGACCTCCGCCGCCAGCTCCTTTGGCAGGAGTCGGAAGACCACCGCCTGCTGTTCCGGCTCCAGCTCATCCAGAAAGTCGGCAATGTCCACCTCATTCATTTCGGAGAGCTGCTCCTTGAGCTGCCGAAACTGTTTGTTTTCCACCAGGCCCAGCAGCAGATCCAACTGAAAATTTTCTTGCATATCTTTGTCCCCCTTTTCAATACCATTCGACGGAAAAAGGGAATACAAAAACCAGGGCTGTCAGAGGTCGGAGGGGAGGAACCTCCCCGGCCTCTCACCCGATCTGCGCCGTGTGTGATCGTCAGCGGGTGGGTCCCCCCTGGATCCGCATTAAAAAAGCAGGGTCAGAATGCGGAGGCGGTCCCACGCCGCCCATGGTCTGCGGCAGCTGATCTCTGTATCCCCATAGAGACTTCGAACTTCCATTGTGGAACCCACTTCCTTTCTTTTTCTTCCCCTCCACTGAAGGAGTTTTTGACAAATCAGGAGATTTTATTCTCCAGCTTTTCGATGGCCGATTTTGCGGCCATCTGCTCAGCCTCTTTCTTGCTGCGTCCGGTCCCTGTCCCCACGGGAGTGTGGTTGAGCAGGACCTCCACCGTGAAGGTCTTGGCGTGGTCGGGACCGTTCTCCCCGGTCAGATGGTAGACCAGGATCTGTCCGCTCTGCCTTTGGACCAGCTCCTGAAGGGCGGTCTTATAGTCCCGATTGGCGGCCTCCGCCCGTTCCTCTCCGGAGAGGACAAAGCGGTGGATGGCCTTTCGGGCCGTCCCCACTCCCCCGTCCAGATACATGGCGGCCAGAACCGCCTCCACCGCATCGGCCAGAATGGAGGTCCGTTCCCGTCCTCCGCCGCTCTCCTCCCCCTTTCCCAGGCGGAGATAGCGGCCCAGGTCCCAGACCTTTGCCACCTCATAGAGGCTCCCCTCACAGACCAGAGCGGCCCGTGTACGGGTCAGCTCCCCTTCCGGCAGGTCCGGGTGAGTACGGTAAAGATGATCTGCCGTCACCATGCCCAGAACCGAATCCCCCAAAAACTCCAGCCGCTCATTGCTCACCGCACCGGAGGCCCGGTTCTCGTTGGCATAGGAGCTGTGGGTCAAGGCGTTTTCCAGCAGGGTCTTGTCCTGAAAGGTATAGTCCAGGACTTCTTCCAAGGTTTTCATTTCCAGTTCCCTCTCATCTCAAAACAAAACCCCGCGCCGGGCGGGGTTTTGACTGTTTCAGCTCTTAGTCCAGCTTGCTTTGCAGATATTTCACCAGGTCGCCCACGGTGGTAATGCCGGAAAGATCCTCTTCCCCCAACTCGGCCACATCAAAGGCTTCTTCCAGGGCCATAGACAGCTCCACGATGTCCACAGAGTCGGCTCCCAGGTCGCCCTCAAACGCCGTATCCATCGTGATGCTGTCCGCATCCACGGCAAACTGATCGGCAATGAGCCCGGCCAGCGTCTCAAAAATCATTCTACTCGACTCCTTCGTCTTTGGTCTCCCCCGCCCAAGTCACATCGCACTTCAGGCGTGGTCTTTTCATTCACATAATAGGAAGTTTTTCCTCTGGTGTCAAGCCCCATTTGAAAACTTTTTTCTGTTTTTCTCTCAAGCCCCGGTTTCCCGGCTCAATTTCATGTAAGAAATATTTTCCGCAATGTCGTCCGCAATGCCGGAAGCGGCCACCTTTGCCGCCTGGGAGATGGCGTGCTGAATGGCGTAATCATCCGAGGAGCCGTGGGCCTTGATCACCGGCTTGGAGATCCCAAGCAGGGCGGTTCCGCCCACCTCACGGGAGTCCAGGATCTTTTTAAAAT
>JAHHSE010000127.1 GCA_020025395.1 Oscillospiraceae bacterium | reverse complement strand
GCGGTGACATGGAGGCGGAAGGTCTCGGCCAGACGCAGGTAAAAGGCGGTCTGCTCCGGGCTGTGCCTGGGATAGCGGCACTCCAGCCCGTCCAGGCCCAGCTCCTTCAGCCAGGCCAGCGTTTGGGTCAGGGCCTCGTCGGAAAGGCCCAGCTGATAGGGATGGGCCAGCACCGCCTTGCCCCCGGCGGCGTGAATGGCCCGGATGCACTCCTCCGCCGTGGCTTTGAAGCGCTCGATTTTTTGGAACTCCTCCGTGTCCAGATAGCGGTCAAAGGCCTCTCTGGGGGTGGAGACAAAGCCTCGGCGGACCATCACTCGGGCAAAGTGGGGACGGGCGATAATCTGTCCCCCGGCCACGGCCTCCACCTCCTCCAGGGAGATGTGGAGGCCTTTTTCCGCCAAAAAATCAAGAATTCTATACTTTCTCTGATCCCGGCCCTCCTTTAAAAGCCGGCAGAGCCGGGAGAGGGGGGAGGGGGCAGTGTCAAACCCCAGGCCCAGAATGTGGAGATACCGGGCCTCTTTGGCCCCCAGCTCCACCCCCGGAACAAAGGTCATGCCCAGCCTTTGGGCCGCCTCTCTCCCCTCCGGGAGGCCGTCCAGGGTGTCATGGTCGGTGAGGGCGAGGCACTCCACCCCGGCCCTCCGGGCCAGAGCCGCCAGCTCCGCGGGGGAATACTGCCCGTCAGAGGCGGTGCTGTGGGTGTGCAGATCCGCCAAACAGGTCATGCAATCAGCTCCTTACATGGGCTTTACCGCCACAATACGGATGACAGGGGGATCGTCGTTTCCGTAGGGGGCAAATCCGGTGCGCTCCTCGGCGTATTCCAGACGGAAGCCCTGATGAGTAAGCCGTTCCTTCAGCTCGGAAAGGACGATAAAGCGGCGGTAGTGGTTGTCGTAGAAGTAGGCGTTCCGCTCCAGAGCCTCCCCCTTCCCGCAGATGGGGTCGTGGACGCTTCGGACCTCGATGAAAAACTTTCCGCCGGGCCGCAGCCCCCGGAACACATTCCGAAGCAGAACCTGCTCCTGATTTAAGTTGATGGAGTGTATGGTGAAGCGGCTGTAGGCGTAGTCATAGCTCTCCGCCTGATGGATGGGGGCGTTGATAAAGTCCCCGCAGAGGAAACGGGCGTTTTCCACCCTCCGGGCCTGCAGCTGGGAGATGGCGTCATCCGAGAGGTCCAGGGCGGTGATCTCCATCCCCAGTCCGGCGAAATAGACGGCATCCCGCCCGTTGCCGCAGCCCAGCTCCACCATTTCCCGCCCCGGCTCCATGAGGGTGGACACATAGCGGGCAAAGGGGGAGGGTTCGGTGGAGCAGAGCCTGTTCTGATAATACTGGTTCCAGTAGGCGGTGTTGTCAATGGGATTTTGCACGATTCCGGGATAGAAGGTCCGCTCGATCTCCTCCACCAGCTCCAGAGGGGTCCTTTCCCCGTCGTTCTGAATGATGAGGTCGGGGGTCTGCGGCTCCTCAAAGGGGAGGTCCACCCCCACCACATTCTGCCCGGAGGTATAAAGCCCCTTCTGGTTTCGGGCCAGCAGGGTCTCTCTGGTCACTCGGACATAGATCTCCTTATAATTGGGGATATTCTCCCGATTCCACCGCCGAATCTGGTCAAACATGGCGATGGAGCAGCAGATCACGTCAATCCCCTGGTCGGAGAGCATCCTGCACACCCGAAAAATCCGCCCCGCCCATTGGAGGCGGGCCGTTTGGGTATAGCCGCTGTCCTCCCCGAAGACGGGGCGGATGGCGTCCCCGTCCAGATAGACCACATTGGGCTTGGCGGCGTGGAGACGGCGGTAAAAGAGACCGCCCAGGGTGGTTTTCCCCGCCCCGGACAGGCCGGTGAAAAAGTAAACGGTTCCTGTTTCGTTCATATGGGCACTCCTTTAGTGGTAGAGGGGCTGTTCCAGCAGGGCGGGGTCCAGCTTTAAAAGGGGCATCATCTTGAGGGGCTGACCCTGCATATTGATAAACCGCAGGCCTTTTTGGAGCAGAATTGCGATGTTTCGACGGTTTTTCATAAATTTTTCCAAATACTCCTGAGCTTGTTTTGCCACATCTCCTTCATTTTTTTCTTTTGCCGTTGGATTTTTTTCCATGATATTGTGGCAGAATTTATCCCATGACTTTAAAAAGAACCCATCCAAGATGGAGAAATGACGGATGGCGTGATTAATCCAGGTCTCATCTATCGGTTCCCCCTGATAGTAGTGAAAGTCGTAGCCGTAGGCCTCATAGGCATCCCGGAAGAAGTATTCCAAAAAGGCCCGCTCCGTGTCATTGGCATACTCGTCATAGGTCTTATAGACGCTGGAGAGATCAAAGCCAAGCACATTGCCGGGGAGGGATTCCGGGTTCACGCCGGACCGGCCGGAGCAGTAGGTCATACTCTGAGTATAGGGGATATCCAAAAAATCCGCCAGGGCGGTGAAGGTAGCCTTTGGGTTGAGCTTTCCATCCTCAAATCGGACCAGCACGCTGTCCCGATAGAGCCGGTCCCACTCGTTCACCATAAAGCTCCGATTCAGAAGCCGATCGGAAAGGATGTCCGAAATAACAGCATCATCCTCCTGAAAGAGCTCGTTCATCATAAAACGGACGGTAGCGGCATAGCTGGTGGTGGGGCGGCGCATGGGGGTAAAGGTCTTGATGTATTTAAAGCCCTGGAAGAGGGGAGAGGTGCGGATCTGATCATACTGCTCCGAGTGCATGATGGTTGTTCCTGTTTTGAGATCCGTATGTATCTGATAAGACACCATGTGGAAGTGTGGCTGGAAGAAGACGATAGGGGCGATTCGTGCGGTCTTGTCCAGGCTGTCATAGCTGTAGGGATTGCGCAGGAAGAGGGCCACCAAAAAATCCTTGTCGGTGGGGTGCTTCATATGGGAAAGCTCCCGGTAGACCCGGTGGTTTTCCATGTTTTTCGCCTTCCACTTTTTTCGGAGGGCCTCCACCTCCTGGGAGGCCTGATCCAGCATGACGGACTCCAGGGCCAGCAGGTTGGGGTGGCCATAGAAGATCTCGTTGAAGAAGTCCCCCCCGTTGTGGGAGGAGAGCTGGGTGTGCCAGATCATCCGGTTCACCTCCCGAATCCCAATGGGACGGACCGGGTTTTGGCTGTAGTCAATGCCAAACCGCTCCTTGAAGTCAATGGGATACTGGGAAATTTCTTCCTCCATCAAAAATACAAACTTTTCCTCGTTGAGAAGTCTGCGGAAGTCCAGGCACTGCAGGTGGGCGCAGAAGGTCCCCCAATCGGTGTAGTGGAGGTAGATGTGGTTTTCTCGGGCCACCCACTCGCTTTTCCGCACGCTGTCGTTTAAATATTCCAGCTGATACTGGGAGTAAACATCCCGGGTCAGGATGGGATTTTCCAGGTCTTTAAAAAAGTATCGGTCAATGATGGGATCGTTGAAGTTTACATAGTCCCCAAAGCGGTTTTCCGCCGGATCGAAGGGGAGATAGCCCTTGTCGTCAAAGGGGAAGAAGAGGAGGGGGAGCCGGTCAAAGGGGAGAAAGTCCTTTCGGAAGAGATAAGGGTAACGGGAGAGGGCACGGCAGTTGGCCTCATAGCGTTTTTTCAGATCCTCCACATTGGGGAGGTAGAAGGCCTGGGTCATAAGGTCCAGCAGCTCTCCCTGAAAGAGGCCCCGATGAAAGAGGGAGACAAAGGTGGTATAGGCGGTCTGATAGTCCCCCTTGGAGAAAAAGAGGTAGCTGGCCGCCTCCAGCTCCGTCTCCGGGTCCTTTCCCTCCGCCTCCTGGAGAGCCAGGAGATAGGCCCTCTGAGCCTCCTCCACCTGGTTCAGCTCCGCCAGCTTCCGGGCCAGTTCAATGGTCGTCATAGATGGTCACCTCGTTTGGGATAGAGAAAGGGGGCCGGGCACTTGGCCCGGCCCCCTTTCTGTTTGGATTGCTCGCTGGGGCGTTTTCTTACTGGAGGAGCTGGAGCACGCCCTGGGGCACCTGGTTGGCCTGGGCCAGCATGGCCTGGGCGGACTGAACCAGGATGTTGTTCTTGGTGTAAGCCATCATTTCCTCGGCCACATCGGTGTCACGGACGGTGGACTCGGCGTCCTGAATGTTCTCGG
>JAHHSE010000126.1 GCA_020025395.1 Oscillospiraceae bacterium | reverse complement strand
GGCGGAAAATGGGCGGGTCTTCTGCCGGGGCGGACTGCCGGACCTGGCCCGGATCAATTTGAATCTGCGTACCGGAGAGCGGGTGCTGGTGGTGCTGGGCCGTTTTGCCGCCCCCACCTTCGACGCCCTCTTTGAGGGGACAAGGGCCCTGCCCTGGGAGAGATGGATCCCGGAGGAGGGCAGATTTCCGGTAAAGGGCTACTGCCTGAATTCCGCCCTTCATTCGGTGCCGGACTGTCAGGCCATTGTGAATAAGGCGGTGGCCACCCGGCTGGGGACCGCCTACGGACGGAACACCCTCCCGGAGACCGGCGCTCTCTATCAGGTCCGGTTTGCCATTCAGAAGGATGAGGCCGTCCTGATGCTGGACACCAGCGGCGCGGGCCTCTATAAACGGGGATATCGGGCCAAGGGGGTGGAGGCCCCTCTGCGGGAGACTCTGGCGGCCGCCCTGGTCCTTCTCTCCCGCTATCGGGGGAGGGATCCCTTCTGCGACCCCTTCTGCGGATCGGGCACCATTGTGATCGAGGCGGCGCTCATTGCCAAAAACCGGGCACCGGGGCTTTCCCGCTCCTTCGCCGCCCAGAAGTGGGAGCGGATGGACAGCGGGCTTTGGCTGGAGGCTGCGGATGAGGCCATGGATCTGGAGTATGACGGGCGCTATGACATCTGGGGCGGAGATCTGGACCCAGAGGCGGTGGCGCTGGCCAAGCACAATGCCGCTCTGGCGGAGGTGGAGGATCTGGTCCGTTTTCAGGTGGCGGACGCCTCCGCCTTCCATCGGCAGGAGCCTTACGGACGAATCGTCACCAACCCGCCCTATGGGGAGCGGCTTATGGAGCGTCGGGAGGCGGAAGAGCTTTATACCAGATTTGGAAAGGCGTTCTCCGCTCTGCCGGAGGGGTGGAGGCTGGCGCTTCTCTCCTCCCACACGGAGTTTGAGCGGACCTTTGGGCGGACGGCGGACAAAAAACGGAAGCTCTATAACGGCATGATAAAATGTGACCTCTTCCTCTATGAGAAAAGGAGAAGAGAGGGTGGTCAGCGGAGCGGAAGGGGATGAAGCATCTTTTCATCATCAATCCAAAGGCGGGAAAAGAGAATGCCAGACAAAGCCTGGAGAAAAAGATACGCAGATGCTTTTCCGGCCTGGAGTACGAGATCGCCGTCACCCGGTATGCCGGTCAGGCCCGGGAGATGACCCGGGCCGCGGGGGAGAGCGGACAAGAGGTTCGGGTCTACGCCTGCGGGGGAGACGGAACCCTCAATGAGGTGGTCTGCGGCGGGGCCGGGTATGACAATCTTGCGGTGACCCATGTTCCGGTTGGGACAGGAAACGATTTTCTGCGTATTTTCGGAAAGGGAGCCAAGCGGTTCCATGACCTGGAGGCCCTCCGCACAGGCCCCCAGACCCCCATGGATGTCATTGACTGCAACGGAAAGCTGGGGCTGGACATCGCCTGTGCCGGGGTGGATGCCCGGGTGGCCAACGATGTGCACAAATATAAAAATCTTCCCATTCCCATCGGAGCGGGCGCCTATGTGATCGCGCTTTTCGAGAACATTTTCCGAAAGGAGATTGCCCGCCCCATGAAGGTGACGGTAGCGGGACAAACCTTCGATCAGGACTTTACCATCCTCTGTGTCTGTAATGGGAGACACTATGGCGGGGGATTCATGCCGGTGGGAGACGCCATGCCCGATGACGGGGTCCTGGACATCCTTCTGGTGCGGAAGGTGAGTCTCTTTACCTTTTTGCGTCTGCTCAAAACATACGCCACGGGGAGATATCGGGAGCGCCCGGATCTGATCTGGGAGTTCCATACCGACCGAATCGACTTTTCCTCCGCGGAGCGCATTATCACTGTGGTGGATGGGGAAGTGATGGAGGACACCTCCTTTACCGTCTCCCTGTCGGAGAAGAAGATCAATTTCTTCTATCCCCAGGGAGTTACCTATGCCGTGGAGAGAAAAATTAGCACTCCCGCCGGGTGATTATGAACAAAAAGTGAATTTTACCCCTATCGGCCCCTGATTTTCCAAATTAGGGGTTGATTTTTGGATTGGAAAGCGGTATCATCATACTCGTAGTTAGCACTCGGTGAATTTGAGTGCTAAAACATGAAGTGAGTTAGATAGAAAATATATATATGTCAAGGAGGAAACATACCATGAAACTCAAGCCTTTAGCAGATCGTGTCATTGTGAAGATGATGGAGGCCGAAGAGACCACCAAGGGCGGCATCATTCTGACCGCTGCTTCCAAGGAGAAGCCTGAGGTGGCTGAAGTTGTGGCCGTGGGTCCCGGCGGCATGGTGGATGGCAAGGAAGTTGTCATGACCGTGAAGACCGGGGATAAGGTCATCATGAGCAAGTATGCCGGCAATGAGGTCAAGGTGGACGGAGAGGAATTTACCATTGTCCGCCAGAACGACATTCTGGCCATTGTGGAATAAGGGGAGAAAGCCGGAAACCCTTTCCCATGACCTGTTCATCGGACCATACTGTCTATGAAAAATACGAATTCGCGCTGCGAAGATGTTGGAGGTAATCGATTATGTCCAAAATGATTATTTTCGGCGAGGAAGCTCGCCATGCCATGGAGCGGGGTGTCAACCAGCTGGCTGACACCGTTAAGGTCACCATGGGTCCCAAGGGCCGCAATGTGGTCCTGGACAAAAAGTTCGGATCTCCCCTGGTCACCAATGACGGTGTGACCATCGCCAAGGAGATTGAGCTGGACGATCCCTTTGAGAACATGGGCGCCCAGCTGGTGAAGGAGGTCTCCACCAAGACCAACGATGTGGCGGGCGATGGCACCACCACCGCCACCCTGCTGGCCCAGGCCATTATTCGGGAGGGACTCAAGAACCTGGCTGCCGGCGCCAACCCCATGGTGATGCGGAAGGGCATTGCCAAGGCCACCGAGGCCGCCATTGCCGAGATCAAGAAGAACTCCAAGAAGGTCTCCGGCACCGATGATATCGCCCGGGTCGGCGCCGTCTCCTCCGGGGACGACACCATCGGGACCCTCATCGCCGAGGCCATGGAGAAGGTTTCCGCCGACGGCGTCATCACCGTGGAGGAGTCCAAGACCGCGGAAACCTATTCCGAGGTTGTGGAAGGAATGCAGTTTGACCGTGGGTACATCACCCCCTACATGGTCACGGACACCGAGAAGATGGAGGCCGTTCTGGATGAGCCCGTCATTCTCATCACCGACAAGAAGATCTCCTCCATTCAGGACCTGCTGCCCATTCTGGAGCAGATCGCTCAGTCCGGCCGGAAGCTGCTGGTGATTGCCGAGGATGTGGAAGGGGATGCCCTCTCCACCCTGATCGTCAATAAGCTGCGCGGTACTCTGAATGTGGTGTGCGTCAAGGCGCCCGGCTTCGGCGACCGTCGGAAGGAGATGCTGGAGGACATCGCGGTTCTCACCGGCGGCACCGTCATCACCTCCGATATGGGCTATGAGCTGAAGGAGGCCACCATGGAGATGCTGGGCCGCGCCAAGCAGGTCAAGATCTCCAAGGAGAACACCATTATTGTGGACGGCGCCGGCAATGGAGATGCCATCAAGGGCCGTGTGGCCCAGATCCGCAGCCAGATCGAGACCACCACTTCCGACTATGATAAGGAGAAGCTTCAGGAGCGTCTGGCCAAGATGGCTGGCGGTGTGGCCATTATCCGCGTGGGCGCCGCTACCGAGAGCGAGATGAAGGAGAAGAAGCTCCGCATTGAGGACGCCCTGAACGCCACCCGTGCGGCTGTGGAAGAGGGTATTGTGGCTGGCGGCGGTACCGCCTATGTGAATGCCATTGTGGCAGTGGAGGGCCTGCTGGGCAGCCTGGAGGGTGACGAGAAGACCGGTGCTTCCATCGTGTCCAAGGCCCTGGCCGAGCCCATGAAGCAGATTGCCGCCAACGCCGGGATCGACGGCTCCGTGGTGCTGGAGAATGTGAAGCGGGCAGAAAAGGCCGGCTATGGCTTCGATGCCTACAACGAGACCTACTGCGACATGATTGCCACCGGAATCGTAGACCCCACCAAAGTAACCCGCACTGCGCTGGAGAATGCCGCATCCGTGGCCTCTGTTGCGCTGACCACCGAGGCCCTTGTGGCGGATAAGCC
>JAHHSE010000125.1 GCA_020025395.1 Oscillospiraceae bacterium | reverse complement strand
ACCTCCGCCTGTATCGTCTCCGGGTTTGCCGCCATGATCCTGATCCAGACCGTCATCAATGTTTCCATGTGTCTGTATCTCTTCCCTGTTGTGGGTCTCACCCTCCCTTTCTTCAGCTATGGCGGATCCTCCACCCTCACCCTTTACGCCGCCATGGGAATCGTTTCCGGTATCAAAATGCGGGTTTTGCCCAGCTGGCTGAAGGATCGAAACAATCTTTAAAATCCGTTTCTGACCCCGTCTTTGGTATAACCTCCTTGCATTCGGTGAAGAATACCAGTACACCAACGCTGGATCTTCACCGATACAAGGAGGTTTTTTCTTTGAAAAGACAGCGCAAGGCAACATCCCTCTTTCTCATTTTGACCCTTACCCTCTCCCTGGTCCTCCCCGCCTCCGCCGCCCTCCTCATGGGCCGGACGCCGAACTCCCAAGGCTGTTTTTCCAAAAACGGACCTGCGGGGGGGATCATCCAATTTACCCCTCAGGACTTTCTGGCAGGAACCGAGACCCTGGATTCCATCCGTCTTACCCAGCTTCCTGATCTGGGCAGCGGTATCCTGACCCTGGGCGGTCAGGAGCTGTACGCCGGAGACACTGTCGCCGTCACAGCTCTGGGCGGACTTCAGTTCCAATCGCTGCGACAGCCCACCGTTTCCGCTGCTGCCTTCTCCTTTACCCCTTATTTTTCTGACGGCACCTCCGGAGAGGAGGTCACAGTCAATCTCCATCTGCTGACAGAGGAAAATCGGGCCCCCATCGCAGAAAATCTAGAGCTAACCACCTATAAAAATGTTCCTGTCACCGGACGCTTTGCCGCCACAGATCCCGAAGGGGATCTGCTCACATTCCGTCTCGTGGAAAAGCCCGCCCGCGGCGCGGTCTCCTTCACCCAGGAAGGAGGGGCAGAGTTCGTCTATACCCCCTACGAAAACAAAACCGGGAAGGATTCCTTCACTTATACTGCGGTGGATGCCGTCGGCAATGTCTCCACTCCGGTCACCGTTAAAATCCGCATCGAAAAGCCCAAAACCAAGGTGACCTACGCTGACCTGGAAGGACTTCCCGCCCAGCGTACCGCCATTCGTCTGGCGGAAGAAGAAATTTTTGTGGGCGAGTGCATGAACGGAGACTATTTTTTCCGTCCGGATGCGCCTGTCTCCCGCAACGAGTTTGTGGCTATGGCAATGAAAATCGCCGGACAGGATGCCCTCACCACCATCTCCCGCACCGGATTTTCCGACGATGCCTCCATCCCCGCCTGGGCCAAAGGATATGTGGCCTCCGCCCTCAAATCCGGCATGGTTCAGGGAACCTTCGGCGCCAATGGGGAGATTGTTTTTCAGGGTGCAGACCCCATCACTCGGGGGGAGGCCTGCGTCCTGTTAAACCGCATTCTCCATGTGACCGATGCCTCCATCCCCACCTTTTATTCTGACAGCGACTCCGTCCCGGCCTGGGCCTATCAGTCTGCCGTAAATCTGGAAACCGCCGGTGTTCTCCAAACGGATTCCTCCGGTGCCCTGTCCCTTTCTGACCCCATGACACGCGCGGATGCCGCAGATCTGCTCACCGGCGCCCTGGATCTTCTGGAGACCCGTGAGGGGGGCGCCTGGTTCTGATCGGTGTTCTATCACCGCAAAAGGTGTTCTGCCCGGATCAGCTGACATCGGAACACCGCCAAAGCCAAGGGGAGATCCCCATTTGAAAAACGGAAAAGACCAGCCGGAATCAAATGCAGGTTCCGGCTGGTCTTTGATATGAGTTCAAAGGAAGGTGATACCGGACAAAACATCCTTAGGCGGCATCATAGGAGGAGGGATCACATCATGGAATCTCTGATTACATTGTGGTCCCGCAGCACCTTCTCCACCACAGTCCCCTGAATGGCTTTCAGCAGGGGTTTCTTGAACAGCTTCAGGGGGCCGGGCAGCTCGATCTCCAGAGGGGATTTTCCGTCCATCAGGCGGACTGAGCTCTCCAAAAGCTCCCGCACATCGTAAACGCTGCCCCAGACTTCCGGTACGCCCCGATCCACACCCAACAGACCGTAGACCGCCTCCATGGCGGTGCGGACGGAGTATTCCGTGGTGAATACCGTGTCTCTGGGGGTGTCGGCAAACTGACCCAAAAAGGCAAAATTCACACAGCCGTCCGGGATGACATCAGGACGGTCCCCCTTGGCTCTGGGCATGAAGAAAGCGGTGATATAGGGCATCATCGTGGGAACGCAGACGGCGCTCTTCTCAGCCAGGTCAGGGATCTGCTCCACCGGAACCCCAAGGTGATACAGCCATTCCTGGGTGATCTCCCTGCCGGTACACTCCCTCATGGGCTTTTTCACATAGTCGCCGGGGACATCGGTAAACAGACCATAGACCCAAATACAGACCTTTTCCGGGTCCTGCCCCTTGAACTGACCCTGGCGGTTGATAGTCCAGCTCATCAGCCACCCGGAGTCCTGGCAGGTGACGATTCCTCCGGTGACCACCTTGCCGGTCCTGGGGTCCCGCTGGCAGATGTTGGTGATATAGGGGAGGATCTTATCATCCAGAGTGGTGATGGTAGCGGATTCCCAATTGGTTTTGGCAATGTCAGAGCAGAACTTTTCAGGGTGTCCGAAGGAGGGGTCCTGCTTGGCGATGTTCTTCCAAAGATTCCAGCAGCCGCTGGTGCGCACCTCGGCATCTCCGTTGGGAGCGTGATTCTGATCGCCGTAAATCGTGCCTTCCGTACAGCTTCCGTTGGTGACAAATACCAGATCATTTTGGGTGAGAACGATCCCGGTCTCCACCCCCTTGACCCTGCACTCTATGGCAGTGGCGACCTTGCGTCCATCCTTAATCTCAAAGAGGACATTGGTCACCTCTGTGTTGAACTGAAAGTCCACCCCGGCGGCCTCCAGATATTTCTGCATCGGCAGAATCAGGGATTCATACTGGTTATATCGAGTGAACTTCAGGGCGCTGAAGTCCGGAAGCCCGGCAATGTGATGGATAAAGCGCTGGAAGTAGAGTTTCATCTCCAGGGCGCTGTGCCAGTTTTCAAAGGCAAACATGGTCCGCCAATACAGCCAGAAGGTGGAGGAGAACACCTCCTCATCAAAGACATCCTCAATGGTTTTGTCGTACAGATCCTCGTCTTTGGTCATGAACAGCTTGACAATTTCCATGCAGGCCTTTTGGCTCAAATTGAATTTCCCATCGGTATGGGCATCCTGTCCCCGATTGACCGTGGCCCGGCACAAGGAGTAATTGGGGTCGTGCTTATTGAGCCAATAAAACTCGTCCAGTACGGAGGCACCGGGGTGTTCCAGAGAGGGGATGCTGTGGAAAAGATCCCAGAGACACTCAAAATGGTTTTCCATCTCCCGTCCGCCCCGCATGATATATCCGCGGCTGGGATCGTTGATTCCATCGCAGGCCCCGCCGGCGATATCCATGGCCTCCAGAATGTGGATGCGGGAACCGGGCATCTGTCCGTCACGGACCAGGAAACAGGCCGCTGCAAGGGAGGCCAGGCCGCTGCCTACAATATACGCGCTTTTCTGGTCCACGCCCTCCGGCTTCTCCGGGCGGGCAAAGGCCTCATAGTTACCGTTGGAATAATAGATGCCTTTGCTGTTTTTTCCGTGCAGCCCCCGCTCAGTGTTCCGATAGTCACTGTCCGTCTGCTTTGCGGCGGAAACCGACTTAAAGTCCTGTTTCTTCTTCGCCAAGGCCACGGCAGCCCCGGCTCCCGCAAGGCCCGCAGCCGCAACGGTAAGCTTTGTCATGATTTTTGCCATAAAAAACCCGCCTTTCCTACCATTCTGTCTATGACAGAGACATTTTCTTGTGCGATGATATCTTATCCCGTTTTTCAGAATAATACCATTTACAAAATCGGTCCAATGTTTAGTTTCTGATCAAAGCGCATCATTTGTATTTTCTCCCGGCAGAGAGAGAAAGTTTTGGATGGAGCGGGAGACATTGCCGCGGACGGTGGTACTGATTTTCTCCGCAATGCGCAAATAATCCTCATTCATACCCTGTTTGATCCAGTCCAGCATCAGACCCACAAAGCTGTATTTGTAAAAATCTGCGATAAAGGATTTGTCCTCCTCGGAGATAGGGAGACCCCGGCTGTTCTCCTCCACCACCCCTCGAATCAGCCCGTAAGTGAGCCGGAAGAGACAACGCTCCATCCGCTCCCGGCTGATGCAGCGGTATGCG
>JAHHSE010000124.1 GCA_020025395.1 Oscillospiraceae bacterium | reverse complement strand
CACTGGCCCACTTTTCAGGAGGAATATGATTGTGTCTACTGTGTGGTGGACGAACACGCCATCACCGTCCGTCAGGACCCGGCCAGGCTCCGCCGCCAAACCCTGGAGCTGTATGCCCAGCTGATCGCCTGCGGCGTGGACCCGGAAAAATCCATTTTGTATATTCAAAGTCAGGTTTCGGCCCATGCGGAGCTGGCTTGGATTCTTAACTGCTATACCATGTTTGGTGAGCTTTCCCGCATGACCCAGTTTAAGGATAAGTCCGCCAAACACACCGACAACATCAATGCCGGCCTCTTTACCTACCCCAGTCTGATGGCGGCGGATATTCTTCTCTATCAGACGGATGTGGTCCCCGTGGGGGAGGATCAGCGTCAGCATGTGGAGCTGACCCGGGATATCGTCAAGCGGTTCAACGGCATTTACGGGGATGTGTTCACCGAGCCGGAGGCGGTCATTCCCTCCTTCGGGGCCAGAGTGATGAGTCTCAACACCCCGGAGAGCAAGATGAGCAAATCCATGCCGGACGGCTGTGTTTTTGTCATGGAAAAGCCGGAGGATATTATGCGGAAGTTCAAGCGGGCCATCACAGACAGTGACACGGAAAACTGTGTCCGCTACGACCGGAAAGAAAAGCCCGGGGTCTCTACCCTGATGGATATTTACTCCGCCTGCACCGGACGCAGCTTCGAATCCATTGAGCGGGAATTTGCCGGTCAGGGCTATGGGGCATTCAAGCCTGCGGTGGGGGAGGCGGTGATAGAGCTGCTTCGTCCGGTCCGGGAGGAGACAGAGCGCCTGATGGCTGACAAGGCCTATCTGGAGTCCGTCTATCGGGCCGGGGCCCAAAAGGCCGCGGCGGCGGCGGAGCGCACCCTGCGCAAAGTACAGAAGAAGGTGGGCTTTTTGCCCCGATAAATGAGGAGCGGTACCATGCAGATACAATTTCAGCTTTTGGGCGCCGCAGGCGCGGCTCTGATGGTGGCCCTGCTGACATCGTTTGTCCTGACCCCGGTGGTGAAAAGCATTGCGCAAAAGGTAGGGGCTGTGGATGTGCCCAAGGATGGGCGGCGGATGCATACCCATCCCATTCCTCGAATGGGCGGCCTTGCCATCTTTTTTGGCTTCCTTATCAGTGTTCTGATCTTTGTGGAGCTGTCCGCCCCTCTCAAAGGGATGCTTCTTGGCTCTGTGATTATTGTTGTCCTGGGAATTTTTGACGACATCTACGCTCTGGGGGCGAAGTTCAAGTTTTGTGTTCAGATCATCGCCGCCCTTGTCGCCGTTTTTTCCGGCAGCCGCATTGAGGTCTTTTCCAACCCAAATATTTTCAGCAGCAATCCATATTGGGAGCTGGGATGGCTGGCGATCCCCGTCACGGTTATCTGGATTGTGGCTGTGACCAATTCCGTCAATCTTATCGATGGGCTGGATGGTCTGGCCTGCGGGGTGTCTACCATCAGCTCCATGAGTGTTCTGGTGATCTCCCTGGCGGTGAGTGACATTGAGGTGGCCCTGCTCATGGCGGCCCTGGCCGGAGCCTGTATCGGATTTATCCCTTACAACCTAAACCCGGCAAAAATCTTTATGGGGGATACCGGGTCTACCTTCTTGGGGTATATTTTGGCGGTCGTCTCCATCCAGGGACTCTTTAAGTTCTACACCATCGTGTCCTTTGTGGTACCCTTCCTCATGCTGGGGGTCCCTATTTTTGATACCTGCTTTGCCTTCATCCGCAGGATCGCCCATGGGCAGAGTCCGATGCACGCCGACCGAAGCCACATCCATCATCGACTGATCGACATGGGCCTGTCCCAAAAACAGGCGGTGGCCTGTCTCTATATCATCAGTGCGATTTTAGGTCTGTCCGGTGTGGTCTTGACCACGGCGGGACCGATTAAAGCCATGATCGTCCTCATCGCCCTGGCGGTGGCGGGAATCGTTGCCTCCCGCATTTTCTTTGGCGGAGAGAAGGAGGATAAGGATGAATAAACTGAAGATCATGACCATTTTCGGGACCCGTCCTGAGGCTGTCAAAATGGCTCCTCTGGTAACGGAGCTTGCCCGACGCCCTGAATGCGAAAGCATCTGCTGTGTGACGGCGCAGCATCGGGAGATGCTGGATTCCGTTCTGTCCATCTTTCAGCTGGTCCCGGACTATGATCTGGATATTATGGAGCCTCGTCAGACCCTGTCCACCATCACCTCCAAGTGTCTCATCGGTATGGATGAGCTGCTGAACAAGACAAGGCCGGATCTTGTTCTGGTCCATGGAGACACCTCCACCACCTTTTCCGGGGCACTTTCCGCCTTCTACCATCGGATTCCGGTGGGTCATGTGGAGGCGGGTCTGCGCACCTGGGACAAATACGCGCCCTTTCCGGAGGAGATCAACCGTACCATGGTGGGGGACATTGCGACCCTGCATTTTTGCCCCACCAAATCCAATCGTAAGAATCTGGCGGGGGAAGGAATCCAAAAGGGTGTATTTATTACAGGAAATACAGTGATTGATGCCCTACATACAACGGTCCAAAAGGAATATACCTTTACAACAAAGCTGCTAAATGAGCTGGACTATGAGAATAGAAAAATCATTCTGGTAACCTGTCACCGTCGGGAAAATTATGGGCAGCCCATGGAACATATCATGACCGCCCTGCGCCGCCTGGCGGATCAATATCCGGAGGTGGAGCTGGTCTATCCGGTTCATCTATCTCCTGTCGTCCGGGAAACGGCTCAGACCTATCTTGGCGGCCATGCCCGCATCCATCTGATTGAGCCTCTGGATGTGGCGGAGATGCACAATCTGATGGCACGGGTCTACCTGGTGATGACCGACTCCGGCGGACTTCAGGAGGAGGCTCCCGCGCTGGGTAAGCCGGTGCTGGTTCTCCGTCGGGAAACCGAACGCCCGGAGGCGGTGGAAGCGGGTACGGTGAAGATTGCGGGAACCGAAGAGGAGACCATCTTTGCCATGGCCTCTGAGCTGGTGGAATCTTCGGCGGCCTATGAAAAAATGGCTCATTCGGTCAACCCCTATGGGGATGGACGGGCCTGTGCGCGCATTGCGGATGCCATATTGTGGCACTTTGGCCGCCGGACTACCCCTCCGGAGGAATTTTCAGGGGAGTGAACCAGGGACGAAAGGGAGGTCAAAGGGATGAAACAGGGAAATAAGACGGTTCTGAGCCTGCTTATCACCGTGGTTATCCTGGCCGCCATGTTTTCCGGTTTTGGAATTGGATTTTTTGCCTCAGATACCCCTCAGGTGGTGCTGCCCACGGGGGTCCCGCCCCAGGACGCGGAGCCTGATCAAGGAAATGCCCAGGAAGCCGGGGGAGGGCTTCGGGTGGAGGTTACCCCCGCAACGGTACAGAGCGTCATTGCCACACTCAAGCGGCCTGAGAGCTACTATCGTGAGATTGTTCTGGAAACCTTTTGGGAGGGGGGGCGTTCTGAAACCTCTACAGCACAGGTTTGGGTAGAGGGGGAATATACCCGGATTGACACCATCCTTCCGGAAGGGACCATTGAGCATACGATGATAGGGGATGGGTATCGGTATCGCTGGTATAACAACGATCGAAAATATTTCAAAACCGGGGCTTCTGCCAATGATGCGGATCTGATTCAGCGGATCCCAACCTATGAGACCATCCTGAATATCGACCCTGCCACCATTACAGCCACCGGATATGAGGAAAAAGGAGGTCTTCCCTGTATTTATGTAGAGGTGAACCAGGAGGAGCTTGGATACCGGGAGCGCTATTGGGTCTCTGTGGAATGGGGTCTTCTGGCTGCCTCGGAAACAGTGAAGGGGACGGAGACCGTCCTTCGCACCAGTGCCTATTCAGTGGAAATCCCGGTCCGGGAAGGGGCGGCCTTTCTCCTGCCAGATGGAACGAGCCTCTATGAGGGCTGAGATGGGGTGGATTTCTTGTCCGAATCTCCAAGTCCCAGCAGCAGGAGCAGACCCAAAGCGATCACCAGCTCCAGATCATCCCCATCCCGAAATAAAAAGAGGAGGATGAGGATTAAAAGGATGTCGCCTGTGTCGATGTCATCCAGTTTGAACTTTTCCCAAATACCGGACAGAGGATTTTTCTCCTTTCCCCCGCCAAAGGAGCTGAGAAAAGAAGTGATAGGATCTTTCCCCCTTCCTCTCTGTGGGCCGGACCGGGGAGGTGGGGAGTCAGTTTCCTGGAAGCGGACCTCCTCCTCTGAACGGGGGAGGGGGTCTGAAGTCGGAGCCGGACGCTCCTGCTCGATTGGGGG
>JAHHSE010000123.1 GCA_020025395.1 Oscillospiraceae bacterium | reverse complement strand
GACCACCACCGCTCATTGTGAAAAAAGAAATTCAGCAGTCCGCAGCACAGGGCCACCGAAAGAAACATGGCGCTAAGCAGCAGGGCCAGCTCCATCCGATTGACCGGAGGAACCTCCCCCGGATTTTGAGGAAAGGGCTTTGGGGCACTGGTATCCACCGGCTGAGCCGGGTCCGCCACCGGGGTCCGGCACAGGGGACAGCGCTCCGCAGTGGGGTCCAGCTCCACCCCGCAATGAACACAGTATGACATGGTCTTCCCTCCTTATCGGTTGGAGGTGACTCGGACCGGGATGCCCTCCCGGACCAGATGGCGGAAGAAGTCCCGCTCCACCTCGGTCTCCTTCACCGTTCCGGCAAAGGAGAGCTCCACCGTATTTCCATAGCTGATGCAGGCGCAGTTTACACGGGGCACATAGCTCTGACCCAGAATGACCTCCATGTGCTGAATGTGGTCCGCCATGCTCCGAGGGACCCGGAAGGGGCCGGGATTGGTGAAGGTGGCGGAATAGGGCCGGGTACCCACAAAGCTGTAGGTCATACCCAGGACCAGGTCCTTGACCCAGACCGGGACAATCTGGAGGAGCTTATTCTGCTGAAACAGGACATTGCGGGTAAACTGGGCCCGCATCTCCTGTTTGGTGATATGCAGTCTCATATAGTGGTGGACTTGGGCCACCAGTTCGGGGAAGGTATACTCCCCCAAGGCCGGGTCCACCGAGGGCCGAACCGTGAGGATGAAGTTCCGCAGGGTGGCGCTGGGAAAATGGGGACGCAGATTGATGGGAACGGCCAGGGCCACCGGCTTGCACCGTCTGGGCTTTTCCCTGGCCTGTTTTGCCATCAGACTCTCCAGAAAGACCGCTGCCAGATATTCTGTCACCGAGGCATTGTAGCTCTTTGCCACCTTCCGCAGCTTGTCCAGAGGGAGAAAGCCCATGGTCACATGAAAGGTGTAGAAGGGCTCCGGAGTCCCCAGAGCCTGATAGGCGGACTTGTCATTGAGGCTTAGAAGCTTTCCTCTTCTGGCATAACGGAGGTAGGCATCCTCCATCTCCTCCGGCGGGGGCGGGGCATCCATATCGGGCAGACCCTCACAGGGAATATCCTCCCCCAGCTCTCGGAGATAGACCGCCAGCAAAGCCCGGAAGAAGAACAGGGCCCCCGCCCCATCAGCCAGGGCATGAAAGGCCTCAAAGGAGATTCGATGCTCATAGTAGTAAAACCGCACCAGCCAGCCGTTGTCCTCCTGAAAGCGGACCGGCTGACAGCAGTTGGAGATATCCGGCTTCACAAAGGGGCCGGGGGCATCATTAGGTTCCAGATAATACCAGAACAGTCCCCGGCGGATCCGGGTGCGGAACAGGGGAAACCGGATCAGGGTCCTGTCCACCGCTCTCTGGAGGGACAGGGGATCCACCTTTCGGGTCATCACCGCAGAAAAGCGATAGATGGCAGAATATTCTTCTTTTTGAATCGCGGAGTAGATCAGCGCGGCGTTATCCAGCCGATACCACCGCTTTTTTTCCATCGCTTCCATGCTCACCCTCCTCTTGCGCTCAGTCACATTGTACGCCAGGACACCCTGTTTGTAAACCCTCTATACAAGAGACAGGTCATATGGTACAATAATCCGCAAAAGGAGGGATCTGTTTTGGCAAAATGGGAACAGCGCAAGCTCAAGCGGGCCGTCGCCCGGACCCCGGCGGAAAAGGAGGCCGCCGAAGCCCGGCGAATCAAGCCGATCACCGCCGCCCTCAAGGCCCTTCACTCCGCCATGAACCCGAATTCCATCGAGCCGGAGGACCTGGAGCGCCAGCGGAGAGGGCAGGAGCTTCTGGGACAGCTGGTGGCCCCCAAGCTGGGAATGAGCTGGGAGCCATTTGACCTGAACGGAATGCCCGCCGCCTGGGTCCGTCCGGAGCGGGGACATGACCGCCGTCATGTGATTCTCTACTGCCACGGCGGGGGATATACCTGTGGAAATCTGGGTTATTCCAGAGTCCTGGCCTCCAAGCTGGCCCATGTCACCGGATACGAGGTCCTCTGCTTTGAATACCGCCTGGCCCCGGAGCACCCCTATCCCGCCGCCCCGGAGGATGCCCTGAAGGCCTGGGATTATCTGATGCACTGCGGCTATGGAGCAAAAAATGTCATTGTGGCCGGGGACTCCGCCGGAGGAAATCTGGCCCTGGTCCTGTCCCATATGCTCAAGCAGGCGGGGCGCATCCTGCCCCGTGCCCTCATCCTCATGTCCCCCTGGACCGACATGACCGCCTCCGGAAATTCCTACTCGGAAAACGAATCCGTTGATCCCACCATCACCCTATCCTATATCAAGGCCGTTCGCTCCGCCTATGCCGGGGACCTGCCTCTGGGGGACCCCATGCTCTCCCCCCTCTTCGGAGATTTCAGCGGGTTTCCTCCCATCCTTATCCAGGCAGGGGACCGGGAACTGCTGCTCTCCGACTCGGTTCGGCTGCGGGATCGGCTGATCGCCGCCGGGATCCCCTGCCGCCTGGAGGTGTGGAAACAGATGTGGCATGTATTTCAGATCTACCCCATCCGTCTGGCCAATGAGGCTATGGAGAGTGTGGGCCGATTCCTGCTGGAGCAGTTTTAGAAGCGTTCCGGGAAAAAGAGCCGGCAGGAGAAAGGACCCTTGCGGCTTCCCAAGCCCCGCATCCCCCGGCACGGGCCATGCCGTCCCCGCAATGAGATGCCAAATCAGCGCCCATCTGCCCTTCCCCAACCTGATGAACGGATGGCGCCTGCATGAAAAAAACCCGGCAGAAACTGCCGAAGCAGTCTCTGCCGGAGATTCTCTCACCTATTTGAAGTTACCCCCGGTAAAAGGGGAACTCGCATCGCACCCGCCCTTTCAGGCTTTGGCAAACAAACTCTTGAGGAAACGGAAGACACCGGTGGACTGGAAGAAAAGGATCAGCATCATCAGGGGGGTGATGTAACGGATCATTACGGTATAAATCTTCTTTCGTCCAAAGGAATGGCCGCTGACCTCCATCTCCTCGACGATCCATTTCGGCTTCATGACCCAGCCCACAAAGAGGCAGGTAAGCAGGGAGATAAAGGGCATCAATACGCTGTTGCTGATATAATCCACCACATCCAAAAGCTGCTGATTGACCGCGCCGCTGGGGAGATCCACTTCAAAGTAGAGGACATTATAGCCCAGGCAGATCACCACAGCCGCCGCCGCCGAGATCAGAGTGATCGCAAGGCACATCTTCTTCCGGTCCACATGGAAAATGTCCATACAATTGGCCACCAGGGTCTCCAAAATGGAGACGCTGGAGGTGAGGGTGGCGAAAATGACCATGAGGAAGAAAGCCAATCCAATAAACGCACCCACAGGACCCATGGCCTGAAAGACCTTGGGCATGGAGATGAACATCAGGCCGGGTCCGGCGGACATTCCTTCCATCCCGGAGAAGACATAGACCGCCGGAATAATCATCATGCCTGCCAAAAGGGCCACAAAGGTATCAAAAAACTCTATTCTGCTCAAGGATTGTCCCAGATTCACATCCTTCTTCACATAGGAGCCGTAGGTGATCATAATCCCCATGGAGACACTGAGGGAAAAGAAAATCTGGCTCATGGCATCCACCAGGATTCCCAAAAATCTGCCCGGAGTAAGCCCTTCCAGATTGGGGACCAGGTAGACCTGAAGTCCTTGCAATCCGGTGCGGACCGCATCCCCATCGGAGACCTTCAGCGTGAGGGAGAAAACGGCGATTCCTATGATGAGGACGAACAGGGCCGGCATTACAATCCGGGAAAATCGTTCAATTCCCTTTTCCACCCCCTGGTATACTACAAAGGCGGTAACCGCCAGAAAGATCAGCATAAAAACCACTGGGGCAACGGGGGCGGTGATAAAGGAGGTAAAGTATCCGTCCTCCGCCGCGGCTCCCCCCTGCCCTGTGAGGTAGGTGACAAAATATTTGCTCACCCAGCCGCCGATTACGGTATAATAAGTCATAATAATGGCGGGAACCAGGAAGGTCAGCACTCCCAAAAAGGCCCACTTCTTTTTCATGGCGCCAAAAGCCCGAAGGGCATGCTCATGGGTCCGCCGCCCAATGGCCACATCAGTGGTCAGCAGGGTAAACCCAAAGGTCAGCACCAGGGCCAGATAGACAATCAAAAACAGCCCCCCACCGTCCTTGGCGGCCAGATAGGGGAAACGCCAGATGTTGCCTACCCCTACCGCACTGCCTGCCGCCGCCAGAACAAAGCCAAAGGAGCCGCTGAATTTACTCTTTTTCTTCATCTCTCATTCACACC
>JAHHSE010000122.1 GCA_020025395.1 Oscillospiraceae bacterium | reverse complement strand
TTATTGTAGCTTAGGCAACGAGACGGAAAAAGACACGGCTGGCTGCCGTGCCTTAACCCTAAATATATTGTAATAGGAGGCAAAATCGAATGCCTATTTCTAATCCCCAAAAGACAGTTCTCAGCAGCGAAATGTCCTGTGACGGGCTTAATACAGTAACCGTCAGCTTTGATGCCGCTCCTGAACTGGACAGCACCCCATCGGATATCCTCCTCATTATGGATCGCTCCGGCAGTCTTGCCGGCGTGAAAATGACTCAGTCCAAACGCTCGGCCCAATGGCTGGTTCAGACCGTCGCGAGGGCCAGCGGCGATCCCGCCGGAAAGAAAATCCTCCATGGCTCCCATATGGCTGTCATGAGCTTTGCAGACGAGGCCACCACTGACACCCCCTTGACCGATGATGCGGCCGTGTTGAACACCGCCATTGATGCCCTGTCTGCGGAGGGCAGAACCAATCACACGGCGGCTTTTCATCGTGCCTTTACCCTGCTGCGGCAATCCGCTGCTCCACGCCGGGTCATTGTCATGTTTACCGACGGGGAGACCACGATGGGCGGAGACCCTATGACATGGGTCGATTCCATTCAGGCGGACGGCATTGAGATCTACTGCATCGGCCTTACTGTGAATGAGGCGCCCCTTCAGGCATGGGCCTCTGATCCCGACAGCCAGTATGTGGCCATGGCAGAGGATACCCCCCAGCTGCAGGCGGCATTTTCCAGGATTGCCGCTGAGGTGGTCAAGGCCGGTGCCCTGGATGTGGAAATTCAGGAGGTGCTGAATCCCGCCTTCGAGATCCAATCCGTCAGCCCTCCCTCTCATGGCTCGGTGGTGCTTGTGGATTCCCAGACCTTGCAGTGGACGGCGGATGCCGTAGGTGCCGCAGGCCCCGAGACCGCGTCCCTCAGCTTTGTGATCAGGCATATCAACCAGGTGGAAGGGGTAAAGTCCGTCAACCAGTCCATTTCCTACAGCGATCGTCAAAAGGACACGCTGGTCTTCCCCGATCCCAAGGTGACGGTTGTTTGTAAGGGCGGAGGCGGGCCTGTCATTGTCGAATCCTGTCCTCCGGCGGTCAGTTTCCAACTGGAGGGCTGCCAGGATGCCGCCGTAACCACGATTGACACCGCCATCGGCGGTCTGGGTCGGATCGTACAGGCGGATATCCTTATTCAAAATGTCTGCCCCGGCAAGCGCATCGCTGTGGCAGCCGTCTTATCCGAGGCAGATGCACAGGGCACAGAGCAAGCCCGCGGGCTCAAGACCTTCCTGATCCCTCCTCAGACCGGAAATACCTGCCAGGATGTACAGCTCAAATGCGTCAGCTTCGTGGTGCCGGAAGCGCTGGATACCACCGGAAATACCGCCTCCCTCTGCAATGCCAGAAGCTTCTCTCTCCGTGTTCTGGCAAACTATGTGGACACCGACTTCGCCTGCTGCGATGCCCAGACCGCCCCGCCTGAGTCTCCATCCAATTCTGAAATTTTTCCGTGAAAAAGGGGTGTGGAGGCGGCTTTTCGCCGCCTCCGCACCCCAGACTGTCAAAAAACTTCCAATATGTCCCTGTTTTCTGCCTGTATAACGCCAGAACCCCTGTTTTCTCCTAATGAAAACAGGGGTTCTTTGACAGGCTGAGGATCGATTTTTTTTAAAGTCGGTCTTTGTTTCCCAAAGAGAGAAGCCTGCAGGCGGCCCAACCCGCGAAAAGCCCTACCATGGCCCCGGCAAATACATCACTGGGATAATGGACCCCTACATAGAGCCGGGAAAACCCCATCAAAGCGGCAAAGCCCAATGTCAGGGCCTTGATCCATTTGGCCGGAAAACTCCAAAGGCCTGCGGAGGCAAAGGCGAAAGCGGCGCAGGTATGACCGGAGGGGAAGGAGTTTGGGTCCCTCTCGTCCACCAGAGGAATCAGTCCCGCCACATCCAGCCAGGGGCGGGGGCGGGCCACCAGATGCTTGAGGATCACATTGGTGCAGAGCGCCCCGATTCCCAGGGCCAAAAGGGTGCACAGCCCCATTTTTCTGGTCTTTGGAAGCAGGAGCAGGACCAGGGAAGCCAGGAGAAAGACCAGCCCCGCATCCCCCAGCTTGGTGTAGAAGGAGAAGAGAGCGTCCAGCCAGGGGGTGCGGATGCTGTTTTGCAGCCAGAGAAGAACGGAACCCTCTCCCATCACTCCTCAATGACCTCCTTGGTCAGAGTGGTGGTGGGATAGCCCTCCAGCTCAAACTCGGCTGTTTTCACAATGTGGCTCTTGCCGATGCGGACCTCCTGGGTCCCCACCTTGCAGGTCACGGGATTTTCCACGGTGGCCTGGATGGTAAAGATCATATCCATACGGGCCCCTTCCCCCTCTTCCTTGCTGGGGGTGACAATTCCGGCGTCATTAGGCTCATAGTTGATGTGAGGCTGATAGCTGATGTCCACCACATGACCGTCCAGCAGCGCTCCGTTGGCCATGAGCTGGACATTGGCCTTGCGGTACTCCATCACCGTCTCACAGACATCAGGCAGGACCTCTTCCACCAAAACGGTATACTCGATGCGGGTAGTCGCAGACCCAAGCCCGTTTCGGCTGCCTAAGAACTTCATCCCAACAAACACCAATCCGGCCAGGACAATGGCCAGGATCACAATGTCCACCACATTGAATTTGCCCGAACGGCGGTTTTTTTCTTCCATTGATGAAACCTCCATATTACATTGACCATACTTCTGTTGTATTGTATAATATTTTTATCGGTTAGACAAGCCTATTTTTCGGAGGCGACTATGAAAGTCATTCATTTAATTTCCGGCGGGGATACCGGCGGGGCAAAAACCCATGTCCATTCCCTCCTTCAAAATCTCGCCCATACCATTCATGTGACCATGGTGTGTTTTATGGAAGGGCCTTTCGTGGAAGAGGCCCGTGCCCTGGGCATCCCCACCGTGGTCCTGGGGGGACACAACCCTCTGAAAACCCTGCGGACTCTGAAATCCATGGTAAAAAAGGAGCGGTATGACCTCATCCACTGCCACGGCTCCCGCGGTAATCTGATGGGTTCCCTCCTCCATCGGTCCACGGGCATTCCGGTGGTCAGCACCGTCCATTCCGACTATCGTCTGGACTATCTGGGCAGACCCCTTTCCCGGCTGACCTACGGTACCATCAACACCCTCTCTCTTCGGTGTCTGGACTATCACATCGGGGTTTCGGACGCCATGACCGACCTGCTGATCTCCCGCGGATTCTCCCCGGATCGTCTGTTTACCATCTATAACGGACTGGACTTTTCCCCCAGACCGGCTGCCATGGATCGGGAGGCCTATCTGACCGCTTGCGGCCTCACCTTTGACCGGGACAGTGTGGTGGTTGGCATCGCGGCCCGTCTGGACGCGGTCAAGGATGTGGGTACCCTGATCCGGGGCTTTGCCTCCGCCTATGCCAGGCACAAAAATCTCCGCCTTCTCATTGCCGGGGAAGGGGGACAGGGGGAGGAGCTTCGGACTCTGGCCGCCCAGCTTCTCCCAAAAGGGGTCTACCATTTCTGCGGCTGGATTCAGGACACCGATACCTTCTATCACGCTCTGGATGTGAACACCCTCACCTCTCTCTCCGAAACCTTCCCCTACGCCATCACGGAGGGGGCCAGGGCCGGTCTTCCCACCGTGTCCAGCCGGGTGGGCGGAATTCCCTACCTGATTCAGCATGGGGTCAGCGGCTTCCTTTTTGAGCCGGGGGACACCGAGGGACTGGCCCGCTGTCTCTCCTCTCTGGCGGCGGACAGGACTCTGCGGCAGCACCTGGGCCAGCGGCTCCATGACAACGCAGAGAAAAAATTTTCTCTGGAGAGTACGCTCCGCCGTCAGCTGGACATCTACAACGCCATTTTGCGAAAAGAGGCCAGACGCAAGGTCTGCGCCTCCCGCCGGGACGGGGTCCTGGTCTGCGGGGCCTACGGACGGGGAAACGCGGGGGATGACGCCATTTTAGAGGCCATTGTTCGGGAGATCCGCTCCATCGATTCCGATCTGCCTGTCTGGGTCCTTTCCCGCAAGCCCAAGGAGACCCGCCTCCAATATCGGGTCAACGCCATCTATACCTTCCATTTCCCCCGATTCCTCCGCCGGATGTCCCACACCAGACTATATATCAATGGCGGCGGCTCCCTCATGCAGGATGTGACCAGCCGCCGGAGCCTGTGGTTTTATCTCTTTACCATCACGATGGCAAAAAAGCTGGGGAATCCCGTCCATATGTATGGCTGCGGCATCGGACCGGTGCGCTACCCCTCCAATCGGAAGATGGTCTGTCGGGTCCTTCAGAACAATGTGGATGCCATCACCCTTCGGGATACCC
>JAHHSE010000121.1 GCA_020025395.1 Oscillospiraceae bacterium | reverse complement strand
CACCTATTACTGTGCTCCGCTCAACGATCTCACCCTGCTGGATCTGATGGAGGAGCATGATGTGGTCTATCGCACCCCCTATCAGGAAGAACTCTCCCCCATCATCTCCTTCCTGGCGGCCTATATCCTCCCCACCCTGCTGCTGGTGGCCCTCTTCTACTTCCTCTTCCGAAACATGGGAAGCAAGATGGGGGGAGGCCTGGGAGGCGTGGGCAAGGCCAACGCCAAGGTCTATGTGGAAAAAAAGACCGGGGTCACCTTTGCCGATGTGGCAGGCCAGGATGAGGCCAAGGAATCCATGGAGGAGATCATCGACATCCTCCACGATCCCGCCAAGTACACCGAGATCGGCGCAAAGCTCCCCAAGGGCGCCCTTCTGGTAGGCCCTCCCGGCACCGGAAAGACCCTTTTGGCCAAGGCGGTGGCCGGTGAGGCCAATGTCCCCTTCTTCTCCATCAGCGGCTCCGACTTTGTGGAGATGTTTGTGGGCGTAGGCGCCAGCCGGGTCCGTGACCTCTTTAAGGAGGCCAGCAAGATGGCCCCCTGCATCATCTTTATCGATGAGATTGACACCATCGGAAAATCCCGTGACAACCGCATGGGCGGCAATGACGAGCGGGAGCAGACCCTCAATCAGCTCCTGGCGGAGCTGGACGGCTTTGATCCCACCAAAGGGGTCATTGTGCTGGCGGCCACCAACCGGCCGGAGGTCCTGGATAAGGCCCTTCTGCGGCCCGGACGGTTTGACCGCCGGATTACCATCGATCGGCCCAATTTGGCGGGCCGCCTCAAGACGCTGCAGGTCCATACCCGCAAGATCAAGCTGGCGGAGGATGTGGATCTCAATAAGCTGGCCCAGGCCACGGCGGGATGTGTGGGTGCCGACCTTGCCAATCTGGTGAACGAGGCCGCCCTCCGGGCGGTCCGTCAGGGACGGCGGACGGTGAATCAGAACGACCTGCTGGTCTCCTTCGAGGTGGTGATTGCGGGCACCGAGAAAAAAGGGTCTGTCCTCACGGAGCGGGAGAAGAAACTGGTGGCCTTCCATGAGGTGGGACACGCCCTGGTGGCCGCCAAGCAGAAAAATGCCCAGCCGGTCACCAAGATCACCATTGTTCCCCACACCCAGGGGGCTTTGGGCTATACCCTTCACCTCCCTGAAGAGGAGAAATTCCTCATGGACAAGGAGGAGATTCTGGCGGAGATCCGCTGTCTGCTGGCCGGTCGGGCCGCCGAAGAGGTGGTTTTCCAGACCCAGACCTCCGGCGCCGCCAACGACATTGAGCGGGCCACCGAAATGGCCCGTAAGCTCATCACCATGTACGGCATGAGTGAGAAATACGGCATGATGGGCCTTGCGACCATCCAGAATCAGTATCTGGATGGGGGATACGGACTCACCTGTGCCGAGGCCACCGCCGCCGGAGTGGATGGAGAGATTCTCAAGATTATCAACACCTGTCACGATGACGCGGTCCGCATCCTCCGGGAGAATCGGGAGATGCTGGATAAGATCGCCGGATATCTGCTGCTCAAGGAGTCCATCACCGGTCAGGAGATGATGGCCATTCTGGAAGGAAAGGACCCTGCCCTTGCGGACAACTACGGGGCCGGGGCGGAGCCTGCCCCCAAGGCCGAAACAGAGGAAGTGCCTGCGCCGGAGGAACCCATCCGGCAGGAGGAGCTGTCTGAAACCCTCTCCCAAATGGAGGAGATGCTCTCCCCGGAGGAGAAGACCGGGGAGGATTCATAAGGCTTCGAAGAAAGAGGCTTTCCCGGCTTAGAAACAGAAAAAACCACCGTGAGACAATCAGTCCCACGGTGGTTTTTTCCTGTTCCGAATGGAAGGTCCGAGGGGAAGCGGGGGGACCTATTCATAGACCTTCCGACCGGAGATGCCGGGGAGGTTCATCTCCTCTCGATACTTGGCCACGGTGCGGCGGGCCAGGGGACATCCCTGGGCCGCCATGCGGTCCGCCAGCTTCTGATCCGAGAGAGGCTTTCGTTTGTCCTCCTGCTGAATAAGTTGGCGCAAAAGGGCTTTGGCCCGGTCGGTGGAGGGCCCCTCCCCTTCTGTGTGACCCAGCTTTCGGGAGAAGAAGTAGGTCATGGGGTAAACGCCCTTGTCGCATTGCAGATACTTGTCCTTCAAAGCCCGGCTGACGGTGGACTCATGAATGCCCAGGGTCTGGGCCACATCCGCCAGGGCCATGGGGACCAGATGACCGGGGCCGTGACGGAAAAAGCCCTCTTGGGCTTCCACGATGCATTTGGCGCAGGAGAGGACGGTGGACTGCCGCTGCTCAATGCTGTGGATGGCCCATTTGGCCTGGCGGACCTTATTGACCAGATAGGACTGGACCTCCTTTTCCCCGATTGCTTCCAGCTCCTGGGTATAATATCTGCTCAGGCTGAGACGGGGGAGGAAGGGGTCGCTTATGACCACCTCGAAATGGTCATACTGCCAGACCACCAGGAGGTCCGGGGTGATGTAGGCAGGGGCCTCGGCCTCCGCGAAGCCGGAGCCGGGACGGGGATTTAGCTGACGGATCCGCTCCTCCGCCGCGCGGACCCTGGGGACTGTGACCCCCAGTTTTTTGGCGATCAGGCCATAGCGGTTTTTGGAGAGGGATTCCAGATGCTCCCGGCAGATGGCAAGGGCAACGGCATCCGGCTCCCCCTCCCGGAGGAGCTGAAGACATAGACATTCGGAGAGGGTCCTGGCCCCCACCCCCGGCGGATCCAGGGCCTGAATGGCGGTCAGGGCGGCCTCCATCACATCCACGGGCAGATGGGCGGACCGGGCCAGAACGGGAAGAGGCTCATCCAGCCATCCGGCCCGGTTGAGGCTTTCAGACAAAAAGACGGCCCCCTGCTCTACCTGGGGGCTGAGGTGGGCGGTGAGGATCTGGGACAGAAGGGACTCGCACAGGGTCTCCCGGTCGGAAACCACCCCAAATTCCCCCATGGGCCAATCTTCATCATCCTGTCGGTAGTAAGTATGATTCTGACGGTCGCTGTTTTGGAGCCAATCCAGCTTCTTTTTCAGGTCCAGAAAGGCCTCCTGCCCCTTCTCATAGTTGTCCTCCAATTCTAAAACCGGATTCTCCTGGGCCAGGTCTTCCACATATTCCAACAGATCCTGGGTGCCCATTTGAAGGACCTCCATGGACTGTATCATCATGGGAGACAGGGTCTGAATCTGTTTCTGCACCATACTTAATTCCACGATTTCACCAGTCCCTTCCTTTTTTGGCAATTCATTTCTGTGAATTTTCCCTATAGACTATCAGTATAGCATAGGAGATGCCAATTTTCAAGCAGCAGCCGAGGTTGTCCCTTTTACCTTTTGGACTGATAGATAAAACTCCGTCGATTTCACTAAATAAGCGTACCCAAAGGTGGGTTCAAGGTGTTCCGATTTAGTTCGGAGCACCTTTTTTGTTACCAAGCAGGTTTAGAAGCACGGTGTGCAATCATTGATAATTAAAAATCGAATATGAAAAACATTGTCGTTAGGCGTTAAAAGGCTCGATATACATTGCCAATTAAGCCCCTACATCGTCCCCTATTTTAAGCGTAGGGTAAGCAATCTAATCATCCTCCTATTAAAGGCAAGAACTTAAAACAACAGTTCTAATCTTTTTCATGGAGGAAAATCTTATGGATGAGAACAATATTTTTAAGAATTGCAAGTCGGGCCTCGACTTTGAAATTAAGACTGTGGAGTTTCTCAGAATATCGGGGTTCAAGGCAGACAAGACGGGTAAAAATGATGGCGGCATTGATATTGTGGCGACCTTTGACATTAAGGACAAGCACTACAAATTTTATATTCAGTGCAAATACTTCAACACTACTCTAAGCAAGCACCCTGTGCAGGAGGTTTATGCAGGTGCTAAGTATTACGAAGAAAGCTCTGGTGTTGGAACACCAGTAGTCATTACAAACAATCGTGTAACCAGAGAAGCAAGACTATATGCAAAGCGTTTAGGTGTTGAAATCATTGGTGATGCAGAGTGGACAGAAATCAAGCAGGTAGTGAGGGACAGGAAAGCAACAAACCCTAACATTAGCCATGGTATTTTGGGCATCATCATTTCACAGATACTTGAAGCGTTTAACAGTGAGCAGGCTACCAGTTATTTAGAGGCGGTACTACAAGAGCCAAGCACCGAGATTAACAATGTAGACACTGAGGATATAGTATTACAGATTAAAAATGAGTTTGATGAAGCGGAGGAATACATCAAAGAATCAGAGAGGCTATATCTCAGAGCAACTCAGAAGACCGCGTCAAGGGATGTTCGCAAAAAGGGTTCCTGTAATATGAAATTAAGCTACCATTTGCAGCGTTGCCTCAATGGATTCCTGGCTG
>JAHHSE010000120.1 GCA_020025395.1 Oscillospiraceae bacterium | reverse complement strand
ATGGTATCCAAATTGTTCCACCTGCAAGAAGGCAGGGAAGTTTTTGGAGGAGAAAGGGGTTTGCCCGGAGATTCGGAATATTAAGGAAACCCCTCCCACGGCGGAGGAGATGACCCTTTGGTGGAAACGGAGCGGACTCCCCCTCAAGCGTTTTTTCAACACCAGCGGCCTTCGGTATAAGGAACTGGGACTGGCATCGAAGCGGGAGGGGATGAGTGAGCAGGAGCAGATCACCCTGCTGGCCTCGGACGGGATGTTGGTCAAGCGTCCCATTCTGGTGAAGGGAGAGACTGTTTTGGTGGGCTTCCGGGAGGCGGATTGGGAGGCGGTCTTCTAAGGGAGTTCCACTCTTTGGGAAAGTATGGTATAATAGAAGAGACTTTAAAGGGCGTATAGGGCCATGGAGAGAAGGAGGCAGAGGGATGAGCAATACCATCATTACCATTGGCCGGGAGCATGGCTCCGGGGGTCGGCTGATCGGGCGGAAGCTGGCGGAGGAGTTAGGCTATGGGTTCTATGACAGGGAGATTATCGCCATGACCGCTAAGGAGAGCGGCTTTACGGAGGAGTTTGTCTCCCGAATGGAGCATACCAGGACCAGCAGCTTTCTCTATTCCATCTACGCCGCCACACGGGAAATGCCCCTGACGGAGCAGGTCTATCTGGTCCAGTCCAATATTATCAAAGAGATCGGGGCGAAGGAGAACTGCGTCATTGTGGGACGCTGCGCCGACTATGTGCTGAGGAAAGAGCCTGGGTGTATCCGGGCCTTTCTCCACGCCCCTATTGAGGAGCGGGTCCGCCGGGTGAGGGAATTCTACGGGGAGGACCGGGGGACAGAGGAAGAGGTGAAGGCCAACATCCTGAAGATGGATAAGAAGCGGGCCGCCTATTATGACTATTTTGCCCAGCGAAAATGGGGCCAGGCCCAGAACTATGATATCACTCTGGACACCCGGATGGGCATCGACACCGCGGTAAGGATTTTGAAGACTGTGGTAGAAGAGTGGAAAAAGGAGTAAACGAGACATCCGATGCAAGAATATAGAAAAGAAAATAAAATGGGCGTTATGCCCGAAAATAAACTGCTTTTGACCATGTCCGTCCCCATGATGATCTCCATGCTGATCCAGGCCCTCTATAATGTGGTGGACAGCATTTTTGTATCCCAAATCAGCCAGGATGCGCTGAATGCGGTTTCCCTGGCTTTTCCGGCCCAGAATCTGATGATCGCTGTTGCGGTGGGTGCGGGAGTAGGCGTCAACGCCACCCTCTCCAAGCGGCTGGGGGAGCAGGACCATGAGGCGGTCAATCGGGTGGCAGCCAACGGGCTGGCCCTGACTCTGGTGCATTTTTTCATCTTTTTTCTTTTGGGGCTGAGTCTCTCTGATTTTTATTATGAAATCCAGACCACCAACCAGGCCATCAACGAGGCTGGGGCGGTCTATATGCGGATCTGCATGATGGCCTCTCCGGGTCTTTTGGGGGCCATTATGATGGAGCGCCTCCTCCAATCCACCGGGCGGACCATCTTTACCATGATTACTCAGGGCATGGGAGCCATTACCAACATTATTCTGGATCCCATCCTGATCTTTGGGTATTTCGGGGCACCTCAAATGGGGGTGGCCGGGGCGGCAGTGGCCACAGTGGCAGGCCAGTTTGTCTCCCTGGGCCTGTGCGTTTTTTTCAATCTTCGATTCAATTCTGAAATCAAGCTGAATTTCAAGGGCTTTCGCTTTCATAGAGAGACGGTGCGCCAGATTTATGGGATCGGGATCCCGACCATGATGATGAATGCCCTGGGCTCTGTGGTGGTCTTTGGGTTTAATCAGATCCTTCTCCGATTCACTGAGGCGGCCACCGCTGTCTTTGGGGTGTATTTTAAGCTCCAAAGCTTTGTGTTCATGCCGGTGTTCGGCCTGAATAACGGAATGGTCCCCATCATCGCCTACAACTATGGGGCGCGGAAAAAGGACCGGATCATCAAGATCATCAAGCTCTCCATTTTTTACGCCGTCCTCATTATGGCGGTGGGGCTGTGTATCTTCCAGCTGATACCCCGGCACCTGCTCCTCCTCTTCCACGCCAGTGAAGAGATGCTGGAGATTGGGGTGCCTGCCCTGCGGATCATCAGCCTGGGATTCCTGTTTGCGGGGTATAACATTGTCTGCGGATCGGTCTTTCAGGCCTTTGGACGGGGCGTTCTCAGTCTGAGTGTCTCTGTGGTACGACAAGTGGTGGTCCTTCTTCCGGTGGCCTTTGTGCTGGCGCTGACCAAACAGTTGGAGCTGGTCTGGCTCTCCACACTCATTGCGGAGGTGGTGGCCCTGATTCTCTCCACCATCTGCCTGGTCTACCTGCACCGACGGGAAATCCGTCCCATGTAAGCGGAAAAGCACCCCCATCTTCCGAAGGGTCTGTGTTTCATTGCGATGATCCGCGGCAAGGGTTGGTCTTACATTTTGAAAAAAACAGGTCTGTCCTTTTTGAGTCAGGGACAGACCTGTTTTTTTGCAAAGTCGTCATAAAGGAGACAGTTCTGCATTGTCAAAGGAAAATCTGAATGAATCAAGCGGCGATAAAAGCAGTGCTGACAGTGCATCGTATCCTTGCCAGAGCCGGCAGCTTTCGCACGGCCATACGCCGGTCTCTCGATCAATGAACAAGCTTTTGCTTATCAATGGCTCCGGTGTGGACATCTCCATGGGAACGCTCCGGTTTCTGTGGAGACAGTCTCAGCAAAAGGCAGAGTATCATTCCCGTACCAAATATCGCACCCGGCAAATTCCAAGCCTCCTCTGTATCTTGTGTAAGCAGACCCGCCCAATCGCTTCTTTCGCATAACGGAAGGCTGATGGGCCGAGCGGGGATCATAACATTATCTCCGTCTGCCCCGATAGCTGGGATGGGAGCGGTGAGCGCCCCGGCGGGAACCGCCATACCGTCTGCGGTTTTTAGAGAACAGGGATCGGACGAAAAGAACGAGGAGGAGGACAGCGAGGAGGGCCAGAAGAATACGAACCCAAATTTGACCGAAGAAGGATTGGATGAGATGGACACGGTACATCCAGGGGTCCCGTTCCACATCGGTGAGGGCCACCAGATCCAGGGTCCCGTATTCCTTACCCTGATAGCGTACGGATACCGTACCCAGCTTTTGTCCTTTGGTGATGGGGGCCTCCACGGAGGGCTGGTCATAGATGGGGGTGATTTCAAATTTGTTCTGATCCACATCTTTGGGGAGCATGGCCTCCAGGGTTCCGTTGGGGACGGCTACCACCTGCTCTGTTTTGGATAGGGTGACGGGAAGCTGTCCCTGAAGATCCAAAGTGCCAAGGATGGTCTGTCGGCTGAAGTGGCCAAACCCCCATTCCAGCAGGCGTTTGCTTTCAGAAAAGGCCTGACGGTCAGTGACAGCCCCGCTGTGATCCCGTATATTCTCAGCCCCCAGGATAATGGCATAAAGGGTTCGGTCATTTTTGGCGGCGGCGGAGGCCAGGCATTGACCGGCCTTTTCGGTACTCCCGGTCTTGATTCCAATGGCATACCGATAGGTGTAGCCGGGATATTTCCAGTTGGTGAGGAGGGCGTTGGAGTTGTAAAAATGACGCTGCTCATGGAGGTTGGTGGCGGGAACATAGTAGTCTATGGCGGCGGCGATCTCCCGGAACAGAGGGTGCTTCATGGCCTCATAGCTCATGAGATAGAGGTCATAGGCGCTGGAATAATGGTTGTCCTCATGCAGTCCGTGTGTATTGGTGAAATTGGTCTGCTTCATCCCGATCTCTTTGGCCCGGCGATTCATCTCTTTCACAAAGGCGGGCACAGAACCGGAGACCGCCTCGGCAAGAATATTGCAGGCCTCATTGGCGGAAGCCAGCATGGAGCAGTACAGGAGATCCCGGACGGTGAGCTGTTCCCCCGCCTGGATATTTTGATTGGAGCCTTCGGTACCCAGTCCCTGCAAAGCGGTGGAAGTGACCGTGATGACCTGATCTTCCCGGATGGTTCCGGCATCTAAGGCCTCGATGGTGAGGAGAGCGGTCATGATCTTGGTCAGGCTGGCGGGGTAATGGCGCTCCTCCTTGTTTTTTTCATACAGGATTTCTCCGGTTCCGCCCTCGACCAAGAGAGCGATGGGGGCGTTGATCTCCATCGGTTCCGCATCTGCGGCCCGGGCGGGGGTCAGGAGGGAGAGAAAAAGAAGGGAGGAAATAAAAAGACTGAAAAATCTGCATTTTTTCATAGGAAAATCTCCTGCATCATGATATACTGTGATAGACATTATAACAAACTCTCCTTTGGATGACAACCGCGGGAGGATGACAAAATGATGAAGTTAACCAGGTTGGAATGGCTGACGGTGGGCCTGACGGCGGTGGGAATGTCCTTTCTGCTGGGGTGGTTTATGAGCCGGCAGACCCAAATGCGGGAGGTATTTGTCCCCTCCGCTGTGTTGGAGGCACCCGCTGCTCCGACCCCAACACCCACCGCAGAGGGAAAAATCAACATTAATACCGCCAC
>JAHHSE010000012.1 GCA_020025395.1 Oscillospiraceae bacterium | reverse complement strand
TCTCACAGCGCTGTCCGGGTTTGGCGAAATTCGGTGCCTGACGGGTCGGCGTCGCAAAGTGCGAATTGGCCCATCCACCGCGGCCACCCTCCAAAAGCCCATGCCACGGACCAGACTCATCCAGAACAGAGGGGACAAGAACAGGATGTCCATTGCCCATCTTCCACTTACATCCATATTTCCCCACATTGGCATTGAGCTTTGTCAGCACGGTATCCTGGCTCAGGTCATAGGCGCCGCTGTCCACCAGGGCATTTTCAGGGAGGTTGTTGGTCATATCTGTCTTCCAAACAGAATTGACCACTCCGCCGGCTGTGCTTGTCCTGGCAATGGGATTCTGGGGATTGACAACAGAAACGCAGTTGGCGATGACACCGCCATCAATATCTCTGGCAAATCCACTGGCGGCATTTCCAGTTACCTCAGACACACAGTTAATTACGGCTCCACGAACAGTGTTGCCGCAAGGACCATGTTCAAGTGCACCGTTACTCCCAGGAGTTGACTGGCTGAGTGTACCTGTGAAGCGGACATTCTGCACGACACCGGTGGCATCAATTGTTTCAAACAGATATTTTACATTGGGTCTAGTATCTGCAAATGCAATTGTATGGCCTCTTCCATCAAACACACCCTTAAGGGGGCTATTCAATGTCAAATATTTTTTTGCTGGTATTGTAATATCATTATCTAGAATAAAGTGGGCCTTGGGATTGGATGGATCAATTTTTTTCAGATCCTCATAGGTTTGGATATGAATAACCTCACTGTCTTTATACAGCCCAACCGGTTGGGTGGTCCGGGTAGACTCCGCCGAAGGCATCGCCTGCTCCTCCTCCGCTGCCTGAGCGGGGAAGGAGAAATTGGGGACCAACAGAGCGGCCGCCAACAACAGGCTTAAAATCCTTCCTTTCCATGACTTCTGGTTTTGCTTCATACTGACTCCTCCGTTTCTTCCTCTCGGTTTCCGGCATAAAAAATGCCGTGACCGATCTCCAATGATCGCCACAGCCGTTTTTCTATGGTCGGGCCATATATACATACAGCCCTTCTCCATTTCTTGTAGGTCTTCTGACTCTCGCATCCGGAACTTTTCCACAAGATCTCATCTGCCTTCCCAGGTCTCCCCAGTGACTGGCTTTCACCAACGATTTCGATCTCTCAGCGATTACAGCGGCGGTTTACCGTCCGGGAATCTCACCCGGTTCCCTTGTTCATCCCTGTCTCTGCAAAACTGCCGAACCAGGGCCACAAAAAATGTCCTATTCAGTTGTGATCAGGCTCCGGATCTCCTTTCTGACAGCCATTTTTGAAATCCATCAGAGGCCGCAATGGTATTTTCCCAAGAACCAAATCGCTCACAGAGGATCTTTGCCTGCGGTACCTCCCGCTTCCTGGGTGGGTATCCCACCCGCTTCTGGAGGAGAGATACCTTTTGCAGGGCGGCGCAAATCTCCGGTTCCTCGGCCTCCATGGAGGCCCAATCCGGCATCTCCAGATCCGCCGCAGGCATCTGGCGCATCCCCGCCTTCCGCAGGGCCGCCGGCCAGGTGCGAAACCGGGACTTCAGATAAATGCGGTAGAGAAAGAACACCTCATTTTGCGTCGGGGCCCGGCCCAGCTTCCGCGCGGTCTGCCGAAGGATCTCCAGCAGCTCCTCATCAGAATAGCCGAGACAGACCGCCCGCCCCAGCCCGTCGGACAGGGTCAGAAAATGATATCGCTTGTACATACGCTCTTCTGCCTGCTGCGTGTTGAGCGCCTGTTCCGCCTGCTCCGCCAGCTCTTCAATCAGCCTTCGGTAATGATCCGTTTCCTCTGGTGTCAGGCTCATCGGCCGAGCCATTCTTCGCTTGCTGACAGCCCTCACCCCCTCCTCAGAGTTTTGCATCTGCGTTGCGGGTTTACAGAAAAAATCGGCAGACCATGGAATCTGCCGATACAATGCAGATATCCATTGCCGATCCCTGCAAACAAGCTTTCTCCACAAAAAAGGGTACAAAAAGCGGCCATCCCCCGATTGTGGGCACAGTTGCATAAATCGGCAATGGATACCACCTTGATCAATTACCATGCGACAGGCTGACGGACCTGGCTTATGGCCGAAACCACATACAGTAGAGGTAAGACTGCGCCGGATTCTCACCGGCTTGTCACTTCGCATACATCAAGCGCATGACCTGTTCGCGCCTGTATTATATTCTCTTTCCCCTTTTTTGTCAAGAGAGGAGGAGCTTCGTTTTTCGGGCTGCTTTCCTGTTCTCTGGAGCTTTACCCGCATTTTCTCAAAAAACGCCTTTCCCTTAAGCTTGTCAAGAGAAAGGCGCTTTTTTTTATTTTTTAAAACGATTGAGTCTTTCCCGTGTCTCCAGACGGCGCTGCCACATCTCATTTTCATCCTTGCAGCCACGCTTCCCGGCCTGATCCGACATATGGACGGGACCAAACATCAGATCCAGGATATGGATGGAATCCAGTCCCGCTGTCTCAAAGGTCCCCCGGCAGGAGCCGCAGTAGGTCACAATGTGCCGGGAGCTGAAATCCCCCACCCGGCGGGTATAGACCCGCTCGTAGAGGGCCGGGTCGGAGGTGCAGACCATGCCGCCCACCCCGCAGCAGCGGGTGTCTTCCCCGTTGCGCCCGATCTCCTCCCACCGATAGCCCATCTGATCCATCATCCATCGAACACTTCGATGGTGGGTAGGCTCATCCCGTGTCACACAGGAGTCGTGGAAATTGAAGACCACATCGGAATCCCGACCGATCCCGCGGGATCGCTCCGGAACGCCAATCAGCTGATACATGAGATCCCAATAGGAGATCACCCGCTGGTTTTTGGCCGTCTCCTTAAAAATTTTGAAACAGGAGGGGCAGACCGTGATAATGACCTCACAGCCCATTTCGTCCAGCTTGTCCAAGGCCAGCCTGTTCCGCTCCTCGAACCTTTCCTCCTCGCCCATAAAGCGGGAGACCTTGCCGCAGCATTGGAGCAAGGCCCCCACATTCTCCTCCCCAAGGGAATCCCTCAGGTGACAGAGGATGTTTTCCACCCCGGCGGGGGTGTAAGCGGGGACGGTGCATCCGGGGACAAAGACATATTTGGTCTTCTGCTTCCCAAGTCCGTCCGAGGACCTGGGCGAACCGGGTACGGTGGTGCAATACTCCTCCGAGCACTCCTTCACCTGTCCCGCCTCGCTGGGCTTCAGCGCCTCCAGAGGGACAATGCCCTGATTCTCCTCCGCCAGGTCTATCTTCATGGCCTGGAAATTAGAGCGAAGATCCAGTGACTTGGGACATTTCAGGGTACACTGGCTGCACTCGTTACAGGAGTAGGCAATCATGTGGTCCATCTCCAGGTGGCCCTTTTCCAAATACTCCCGGAAGAGGGTCTTGGGGCAGTCCGTGAAGTCATTGAGCATGATACACTCCTTCATGCACAGCCGACAGGCGCACTGACGACAGCGGGCAGCCTCTTCCTCGGCCTCCTCCTTTGTATAGACCAGCTCCACCTCCCTGAAGTTCTTCCGCCGCTCCTCCAGAGGGATGGAGCGGGCGGCCAGACGGCTCCCCTCAATCTCCTCCCAGTCAGTGGGCATATCCAGCCTGGTCTCATAGGTCCAGGTGTCCTTCAGGTCCCGGCCCTCGGTCAGGCTCTCCCCTTTGAGGAAACGGAGGACGGACTCCGCCGCCCGTCGCCCTGTGGCCATGGCCTGAATCACCATTACGGCTTCCCCCGCCGCCTCCCCGGCGCAGAACAGCTTTTCATGGGTGGAGGACTGGAGCGTCTCATGGTCACAGATAAAATTCCCGTTGGGATGCTGCTCCAGAATCCCCTTGGCAAAGTCCCCCTCCACGCCCTGGCCGATGGCAAAGACGATGGTGTCCACATCGGGCAGCTCCATGGTATCGTTTTCATCGTAGACAGGGGCAAACCGCTTTTGGTCATCAAACAGGGAGAGGCACTTTCGGAGGGTCACCCCGCAGACCCGATTGTTCTCATCCACATGAATCGTCCGGATGGCCTGTCCCAGATAGAATTTGACCCCTTCCTCCAGATCGGCTGCAATCTCATGCGCGGAGGCGGGCATGGCTTCAAAGCTGTTTTCCAGGCAGATGTCATAGGCCTTTTCCACCGGTCCGCAGCGCAGGGCGGTCCGGGCGCAGTCCATGGCCACATCGCCTCCGCCCACCACCAGGACGCATTTCCCCACTCCGGCGATCCCGCCGGTGAGGGCTGCTTCCCGCTGAAAAGCGGCCGCGCTGTACACCCCTTCCCCATCCCAGTGCGCCAGACTCCGGTCTACCCGGCCCTGATGCTTGCCCACGGCAACCACCACGGCGTCATGCTCCTCCATCATCTGGGAGAGGCTCTGGTCTCGGCCCACCTCAAAATTCATCCGGAACCTGACCCCCAGCCGATCCAGATAGCTGATCTCGCTCTCCAGAATGTCACGGGGCAGACGGTACTCCGGAATGCCTACCCGCATCATGCCCCCCCGCACGGGGAGCTTCTCATAGACAGTGACCCTGCATCCGCCCCGGCGGAGATCCAGGGCCGCCTGGAGCCCGGAGGGGCCTGCGCCGATGACCGCCACATGCTTTCCGTTTTCCGGCCCAATCTCCAGATCCCAGTCCTCCGCCCGGTCAAAATTGTCGGCAGCGTAGCGCTTTAAGGCCCGGATGGCCATGGGGCTGCGGCCCTCGTTCCACTTACATTTCCCCTCACAGGGATGGGCGCAGATCCGGCCCAGGGTACGGGGGAGGAACAGCTTCTCCCGAATGACCTTGACGGCCTCTCCCCCCTTGCCCTCCCGAATCAGGCGGATATATTCCTTTACATCGGTATGCATGGGACAGGTGGTCACACAGGCGGGAATCTCCTCCCCCATGCAGCTGTCCACAATGTGCCGCATATTCTGGACGATTTCTTCTTTCAGCATTGATTTTCCCCCTTTTTCACCCTCATTTTTTATGGTCCTCTCCTGCGTTTCTCCTCTTTTTCAACAAGGCGGCCGGATCCACCGAAAAGAGAAAGACCCCGATGACAATCACCACACCCCATATGACCAGGGCGGGGGTGACCTTGCCCGAAAACAGCACGGCACTGAAAATCAGCGTCCAGAGGGCGGCGGTGCTGTTCAGCGCAGTCCCCATGGCGGCTCCGATCAGGTCCACGGCCTTATACCAGGAAAGATAGGTGATGGCCCCCAGAATGGCGATCCCCCCATAGCGGAAGACCAGACCTTGAGAGACGATCTCCCCGGCCATGGGATAGCCGCCGATCAGCGGGAGGACAATCCCAGCATAGGCCAGCATGGCAATGAAGTATCGGATGCAGAGCAGCTGCTGGGGAGTGGCCTCCACCTTGTCCTCCCCTTTGATGTGTTTCATGACAAAGCCGATGATAACCCCCTCCAAAGCCCAGCCCAGCACGGCCAGACCGGCAAAGAGAACGCCCTTTCCAAAGGTCTCAGGCACATCCCCGGCGGGGTTAAAGCCAAGCATAAAGGAACCGAAGAGACTGACGGCGATGCCGATCACCGCTCGCTTGGAGAGCTTCTCCTTCAGCACCAGCCAGGAGATGAGTGCCCCCACACCGGGGTAGATCACCGAGATGCTGGAGGCGTAAGGCGCCCCCGCATATCTGATCCCCAGCAGGTAGGCGCTCATGCCGATGGGGGAACCCACCAGGGCCGCCAGGGCTGTGGCCCTCCCCTTCCTGGTGCTGAACAGAATGCGGAACACCTGGCGAAACTGCTTGCGAAAGAGCAGGACCAGTGAGACCCACAAAAAACAGAAGCTCTCGTGGAAAAACGCTGTGACCAGGGGGGAGAAGGAGAGCGCCGTCCCGGAGATTCCCAGGGAGGCGGCATAGGTCTGATCGGTAAACAGAGGGGAAAGTCCCACCCTGCCCATCAGAACCCCATCCAAGCCCCAGACAATGCCCACCAGAATCCCAAACAGGATCCCCTTTCGGTACCGTTTCCCATCCATTTCCATGTATGTTCCTCTTTTCTCTCTTCATTTTTGGGCTGTGTCTCCCTTTTCAGGGCGCTGTATCTGTTTCGGTGTCCCTCTCTTGACCTTTTTCCTCTTTCTGGATATAATGAGAATTGTGATCGTGTATTGTGAACTGATTCAATGGATAAAAGGAGGTCACTATGGGAAAAAGCTTTATGCAAGCCATCCAAAACTCCCGTTTGGAGGATTCCGGTTTTTACTACACCCTATCCATCATCAGCGGCAAATATAAAATGGTCATATTGTATACACTGGCTACCTTTGGCATCCTTCGGTTCAATGAGATGCAGCGCTTTATCCGCACCATCTCCTACAAAACCCTAAGCGCCACCCTGAAGGAGCTGGAGGAGGACAAGCTGATTATCCGAACGGAATATCCCCAGGTCCCACCCAAGGTGGAGTATCGACTTTCCCCCAGAGGAGAATCTCTCATTCCCGTCTTCGACTCGCTTTGTGACTGGGGAGAGAAAAACCGACTTTGATAGACAGAGTGAAGAGCTTCCCGTTTTCTGGCAGGAGGCTCTTTTTCTGAGGCCAGTATAGCAAGGGAATAGGGTCTGCGCCAGTACGCACTTTTTCGTTAGCTACTAACCATCGGGTAAGTACATTGTCAGAATTTTCACTAATTATTCTCATTCCGCTGGAAAAATGGGCGGGACAAACTTTGCTTTCTCCGAAAAGTTCCCATCCCCTTTTTCCAAAAAAATTTGAAAACTGACCCTTTCCTCCCATCTCCCTCGTTGACAGCCCCTCTCTGTCGTGGTACAATTTAATAGTTAGCTATAGCTAACTATTAAATTTGAACAGGAGGGATTTCTTGAATCAATCGGTATTACCGGCCTTTTTTCTCACACTTTTAGCCGGTCTCAGCACCGGCATCGGCAGCTGCATCGCCTTTCTCTGCCGACACACCAACCGAAAATTTCTCTCGGTCTCTCTGGGCTTTTCCGCCGGCGTCATGATCTATGTCTCCATGGTGGAGATCTTCTTTGAGGCGCAAGACGCTCTCACCGCCCAGCTGGGGACCCGTCCGGGCAGCTGGGCCACAGTAGGGGCTTTTTTCGGCGGTATGATGGTAATCGCCATCATTGATAAACTGATCCCCTCTGAGGAAAATCCCCATGAGGTCAAGCGGATGGAGGAGGCGGACCCCAACGGCCCCCCGCCGGCGAAACTGATGCGCATGGGGCTTTTTACCGCCTTGGCCATCGCCATTCACAATTTTCCGGAGGGGCTTGCCACCTTTGTCTCCGCCCTGCAGGAGCCGGGGCTGGCCATCCCCATCGTGGTGGCCATAGCCATCCATAACATCCCGGAAGGGATCGCCGTTTCGGTCCCCATCTACCAGGCCACCGGCTCCCGACGCAGAGCCTTCTGCTATTCCTTTCTCTCCGGCCTGGCGGAGCCATTCGGCGCCCTTCTGGGGTGGCTGGTTCTCCGTCCCATTATGAATGATACGGTATTTGGCCTGCTCTTTGCCGGGGTGGCCGGAATCATGGTCTTTATCTCCTTCGATGAGCTTCTGCCCGCCGCCCGGGAATATGGGGAACACCACCTCTCCATCTACGGCCTGATCTCCGGAATGGCGGTCATGGCGGTGAGTCTGCTCCTGTTTTTATAAGCCCATCCCTACATCAAAAGGTCCGTGACTTTTCCGACACGCTGAAACGGTGAGGACAGTCTTCTGTCCTCACCGTCAGCTTGTCAAAAAAGCCTCGCAGAGTTTGCCGCCGCAGCGGTAAATAAAATAGAAATGATTTTCCACGGGGGCGTGTACCTCGTGGAAAATACATATCGGTCTGAGAGTGTGAAATTTGTCCGCATTATGCGGACAAATTATGCACGGGTCAGACCGCAGCCCTTTGTCGAAAACCTCCGAAGGAGATTTTCGACAGTCTCACGGTGAGGACAGTCTTCTGTCCTCACCGTTTAGATTCAGGTCTTCTGCCCCGGATAACGCTCCCGATTGGGAAGGGGACTCATGCTCCGAAGGCTCACTCCAAGGGTGGAGAGATTGTGCAGGGTCGCAGAGGCCGCAGGGGGCAGGATCCCCGCTGCCCCCAGGGCAATCAGACTGCTGTTGAATCCAATGACAAAGCGGTAGTTGGAGTGGATTCGGCGCATCAGTTCCATCGCGATTCGGCGCAGCTCCACCAGCTCCCAAAGGCTGTCCGCGGCGATGGTGATATCGGCAATCTCCCTGGCCAGGGCCGCTCCGTCGCTGATGGCTATTCCGGCATCCGCCTCGGAAAGCGCGGGAGAATCGTTGATTCCATCCCCCACCATCAGCACCGTATGCCCCTCCTGCCGCATCCGGGCCACAAACCGGGCCTTGTCCGCCGGAAGGACCTCGGACCGGAAGTCATCCACCCCCACCTGCTTTGCGATGGCGGTGGCGGTGCGCTTACTGTCTCCCGTCAGCATGACGGTTTTGTTTATGCCCAGCTCCCGCAGGGCGGCAAGGACCCGTCCGGCCTCCTCCCGCAGGGGATCGGAGATGCAGATCACCGCCCCCAGCTGGCCGCCCACCGACAGATACAGGTGGGAATACTCCTCCGGAAGGGCCTCAAAACGGGCCTCCTCCCCAATGGGAATCCGGCACTTCTCATCCTCAAAGACAAAGTGGGCGCTGCCGATCAGGACCCGCTCTCCATTCACGGTGCTGGCGATTCCATGGGCCACAAGATATTCCACCTTGGAGTGGAATTCCTCATGGGTCAGTCCCCGCCGCCTGGCTTCCTCCACCACCGCATTTGCCATGGAGTGGGGGAAATGCTCCTCCAGACAGGCGGCCAGACGGAGCATTTCCTTCTCCTCCATCCCGCCGAAGGGGACAACCCGGGCCACTCTGGGACAGGCGTGGGTCAGGGTCCCTGTCTTGTCAAAGACAATGGTATCCGCCTCCGCCACCGCCTCCAGAAATCTGCCTCCCTTCACGGTGATATGGGCTCTTCCGGCCTCCCGCATGGCGGAAAGCACCGCCAGAGGCATGGCCAGCTTCAGGGCGCAGGAGAAGTCCACCATCAGCACAGACAGGGCCCGTGCCCCATTCCGGGTCAAGACGAAGCTCAGAAGGCTCCCCATAAAGGTATAGGGTACCAGCCGGTCCGCCAGATTGGCCGCCTTGCTCTCCGCTTCGGACTTCATCTGCTCGGACCGCTCGATCATCTGAACGATCTGGTCATAGCGGCTCTCACCGGAGACCTGCTTGACCTCCAGAACGCACTCCCCCTCCTCCACCACGGTTCCCGCATAGACCGCCCCGCCGGGGCGCTTTGCCACCGGGATGGACTCTCCGGTGAGAGATGCCTGATTGATGGAGACCTCCCCCTCCAGCACCAGGCCGTCCATGGGGATGATGCCTCCGGCTCGGACCACGACGGCATCCCCGGGCCGGATCTGGGAGATGGGGACCAGCACCTCCCCCCCTTCGGTCCGCATCCAAACCCGATCCACATTCAGAGACATACACCGGGCCAGATCCTCCACGGACTTCTTTCGGGTCCATTCCTCCAAAAGCTCCCCCAGCTCCAGGAGAAACATGACCGCTCCCGCGGTCCGAAAATCCCCTCGGCAGACCGAGATGGAGACAGAGAGGGCATCCAGCAGCTCCACCTTCATCTGACGGCGGAAGAGGCAGCGCAGTCCCCGGCGGACAAAGGGTATCATGTGCCACAAAACACGGGCAATCCGCAGGGGAACGGGCAGAAACAGGGTACTCACAGCCTTGCAAACAAGCTTTCCCACCAGCTTTTCCTCAAACGCGCGGTTCAGCGTCCGGCTGCTGTGGGCCGGAAGAGGAATGGTTTTCTCCGCCTCCTCCCAGGAAAAGCGGCGCAGCTCCTCCAGGACCTCCCCCCTGTCCCCCTCATAGTTCAAAATGACGCAGCAGGTGCGCTCATGGACGGCGGCCTGACGGGTCCAGGACTTGCTTTGCAGCCAGGCCTCCAGCCGGTCGGCCTGCTGCAGGGTCATTCGCTTTTGTTCCAGCTTCAGCCGGATGCGTCCCCGGCTCTCATGCAGGATGATCGCGTTCATCGTATTCACTCCTTCACAAAAAGAGGGAGCCGAATGGACGGCTCCCTCCCCGCTTATATCAGGCTTTTTCTCCCTCCAGCTTGGCGGCAGCGGCCTCCTCGGCCGCTTCCGCCTCACGGGCATCATTCAGATCCCTGGCAGAGGCCAGAATGTCAGCGGCATTCTCCTGAACGGCGGTCACCGTCTCCATCACAGAATCCTTCATCCGCAGACCCATGGCGGTGGCGTGAACATAAGCCTTCTTGGCATCCTTTCCCGTTAAGAGCTTGATTCCGACGGAACCAAACAGCGCTCCCCCCGCGAAACAGGCCAGCTTTGTGTATGCGCTCATTGCGATACTTCCTTTCTTTTACTTCTTTTGATAACCCGTGATCATCACCATGACCATACAGACCACGGCACCCCAGGCCCAAAAACGATGCTGCTTCATTGCTCTCACTCCTCCTGAGCAGACTCCCGTGCGTACCTTTTGATTATATCAAAAAAGAAAGGGGATTGTCTTTACTGAAACGGACAGGAACATATTGTTTCCGACATTTTTTCGGCCGGGGCGCATCCCGTCATACCGTTTGAAAACCGCCGTAAACCGACTTATCCGACCGCCCGGGCCTCCACCAGGCTGCCTTCCAGACAGAAAAGATCCTTCAAACCCATGGGAGCGGCGGAAAGGGGCGGCCGCTCCTCCTGAACATAACCACCACCTGCTCCCATCCCGGAACCGGATTTTTACCGTCAGAAAGCCCGCGGCTCTCTCCGGAGAGAGAGCCGCGGCGTCAGCAACGGGTTTTATTCTTGATGGGTATCACAGCAATGGCACGATGTGCTTCCTTCTTTGGAACTGCAGGAGCATCCCTCCGGACACCCAACGCAATGCTTACCGCTTTTTTTTGCCTGATACACATATCTGATGGCGGCACCAAGGATCACAACAAGAATACCAACTGCAATAAAATCCATCATGCCGCGTTTCCTCCGCTCAAAGCGTACTCCCTCTTCAGGTCACGCTCCGCCTTTATGCAGAGATACACCACAATTGCCGCCATGACTGCAACCGCAATCAGACCCGGCAGGAAGCCGGCACCCAAAGTACCGGTGGTAATCAGGGTACCTACCTGATACACCAGGTAGCCCACAGCATAGCCAACCCCCAGCTGAAGGGCAATTCCGCCCAGCAGCCACTTGCCGCTCTTCATCTCGGAATTCATGGCACCGATGGCCGCAAAGCAGGGAGGGGTATACAGGTTAAACATCAGATAAGCCAGAGCGGCCACCTTGGTGATGGCGATAATGCTGGCCACATCGGCGCCGGAGCCTTCGATCATCGCCAGCTCATCGGTGTCGATGAAGTTCTCCAGACCGACGAAACAGACCGCCAAAGTACCCACCACATTCTCCTTGGCGATAAAGCCGGTGACGGCGGCGGCGGCCAGCTGCCAGCTGAGGACACCCACGATGGGCACCAACAGGTAGGAGAAGGGACCGGCGATGGAGGCCAGGATGGAGCTGTCGGCAGACTCGGCCACCTGGAAGCTCCAGTTGAAGGTCTGCATCACCTGAACCGCGGTGTTGCAGAGCAGGATGATGGTAGCGGCCTTGACAATGTAGGCCCAGCCGCGGGCACACATGGCCTTGAAGGCAAAGAGCAGGGAGGGAACCTTGTACTCCGGCAGCTCGATGATGAAGAAGGACTTGCGGGACTTGTAGCCCGCAATCTTATTGACCAGCAGAGCGCCCAGGAAAATCAGGACGATGCCTACAACATACATGGTAAAGCTGACCCAGCCCGCATCGTCAAAGAAGGCGCCGGCAAACAGGGAGATCACGGGAATCTTGGCACCGCAGGGCATAAAGGGCGTGAGCATGGCGGTGGCCCGGCGCTCCCGCTCATTGCGGATGGTACGGCTGGCCATAACGCCGGGGATGGCGCAGCCGGTGCCGATGACAAAGGGGATCACCGACTTTCCGGAGAGACCCACTTTTTTGAAGATGGGGTCCAGAACCACGGCCACACGAGACATATAGCCACAATCCTCCAAAAGGGCAATGAGGAAATACATGACCATGACCAGAGGCAGAAAGCCCACCACGGCACCCACGCCGCCGATAATTCCATCCACCAACAGGGCGGACAGGAGCGGATTGGCATCGCCCATCATCTCGCCGACCCAGCCCTGGAAGGTCTCGATCCATTCCGCCAGGGTGTCCGCCACCAGGGGGCCAAGCCAGGCCTGAGAAATCTCGAAGACAAAGAACATCACCACCGCAAAGATGGGAATGCCCAAAAACTTATTGGTGAGGACGGCATCAATCTGGTCACCCACACCCTTGTCTTTGGTGAGAACCTTCCGCTTCTCCACATGGGAGACCAGCTCATTGACGAAGGCAAACCGCTTCCGGTCCGCTTCCTCCACCTGCTTCTTGTCGGTGAGGTCAATGTCCTCCTGAACATAGGGGGCCTTCTGGGCCTTCCCCTTCAGGGCCACGGCGGCATCCACCACACTCTTGAGTCCCTCCGCCGCGGTGGAGACAGTCTCGATCACCGGACAGCCCAGCTTTTCGGAGAGGGCGGACACATCGATGGTGGTCTCCTTTTTCTGATTGATGTCGCTCTTGTTCAGCGCCACCACCACGGGAATCCCAAGCTCCAGCAGCTGGGTGGTGAAAAACAGGCTGCGGCTGAGATTGGTCGCATCCACAATGTTGATGATGGCATCGGGATGCTCATGTCTCACATAGGAGCTGGTGATGCTCTCCTCCGAAGTAAAGGGAGACATGGAATAAGCGCCGGGCAGATCCACTGCCACCAGCTCTTCCGACCCACTGAAGTAGGTCTTTTTAATGGGGTGTTCTTTCTTTTCCACGGTAACGCCGGCCCAGTTGCCTACCTTTTCGTTCCGCCCGGTCAGGGCGTTGTACATGGTGGTCTTACCGGAGTTCGGGTTGCCTGTGAGGGCAATTCGCATATGTACTTCCTCCTCTTCCTTAATCTCTCCTATCAACATACAGCACATTTTGGTTGTCTATTCCTAACCTCCATGCGTGCTGACCCAGGGAATGCACTTTGTCCGAATTTCAGGAGCCACTCCCCTAACGGCCTCTGTATCTCAGGTCTTGGAAGTTACCATCCTCTAACTGAGAGCGCAAGAAAAAAGTTAGCGGCTCCTAACTGTTATCCATCATATCCCATTCAGCTCTGTTTGTCAAGCATCTGGGGCCGGATTATAAACTTCCGTCGAATTCCATAAATTCAGTGGGAGGAAGCCCGGAATTTTTCATCCCCTGACCTGTCATACCGCTCGGATGTGGAATATTCCGGTGTCATTTGATGTTTTTTCTGTGCGGTCCCATCTCCTGACGCTGTTTCGGACTTCCCTCTTTTTGATGTCCCCGTATGATAAGAGGCGGAGCTTTTACAGCCCCACACCAAGGATTCGTGCCGCACGGTAAGGGATGCTGCGGATTGCCGCTTCCTATTCTTCTCTTTTATCCGCCGATCATCCGTTAAATATACAAAACCAGACTGTCGAAAAACCCCAAATTGACGCACACAGGATTGTCCACTCGGTGGGGGAGCGCGAGGGGGCGAAGCCCGCCCCAAATAGGACCAGAACCCCTGTTTTCGCCTCATGAAAACAGGGGTTCTTTGACAGGCTGAGGAACCAACACAGAAATTCTGTGTTGGTTCCTTTTTTTCAAACCGCCGCCTTTCATCCGGGCGGAAACGGGCTTTTTACTTGAGATTGAAGAAGGCGTCGTTGCCCAGATACTGGGCCGCATCTCCCAGCTCCTCCTCGATGCGGATAAGCTGATTATACTTGGCCACACGGTCGGTGCGGCTGGGGGCGCCGGTCTTAATCTGACCGGCGTTCATGGCCACCACCAGGTCGGCAATGGTGGTGTCCTCGGTCTCGCCGGAGCGGTGGGAGACCACGGTGGTGTATCCGGCCCGGTTGGCCATCTGAATGGTGTCCAGCGTCTCGGTGAGGGTGCCGATCTGGTTGACCTTGATGAGGACGGAGTTGGCTACATGCTTCTCAAGGCCCATCTTCACCCGCTCGGTGTTGGTGACGAAGAGGTCGTCGCCCACCAGCTGGACCCGGTCGCCCAGGGCCTTGGTGAGCATGGCCCAGCCCTCCCAGTCATCCTCACCCATACAGTCCTCCAGGGAGATGATGGGGTAGGTGTCCACGAACTTTTTCCACATATTGACCATTTGCTGACGGGTCATGGACTTCTTTGCCTTGGGCAGGTCATAGCACTCGGTCTCCTTGTTCCACCAGTCGGACACTGCGGCGTCAATGGCGATCTTGAAGTCCTCTCCGGGCTTGTAGCCGGCCTTTTCAATGGCGGCGATGATGCACTTAAAGGCATCCTCATCCTTCTTGAGGTTGGGGGCATAGCCGCCCTCATCCCCCACGCCGGAGGCGGGGGTTCCGTTTTCCTTCAGCACGGTCTTCAGAGTGTGGAAGACCTCGGCGCACATCCGAAGGGCCTCTCTCCAGCTGGGAGCGGAGACGGGCAGGATCATGAACTCCTGAATATCCACATTGTTGGAGGCGTGAGCGCCGCCATTGAGGATGTTCATCATAGGCACAGGAAGGGTCTTGGCGTTCACGCCGCCGATATAGTTATACAGGCTGGTTCCAAGGCTCTCGGCAGCCGCCTTGGCGCAGGCCAGAGAGGCACCCAGGATGGCGTTTGCGCCCATGTTGGTCTTGTTTGGGGTGCCGTCCAGGTCAATGAGAGCCTTATCAATGGCGGTCTGATCCAGAACATTCATGCCGATGAGGCATTCGGCAATCTCCTTGTTCACATGGTCCACCGCCTGGAGGACACCCTTGCCCTGATAGCGGCCCTTGTCGCCGTCCCGAAGCTCACAGGCCTCATAGATGCCGGTGGAAGCACCGGAGGGGACAGCCGCACGGCCCACAACCCCGTCCTCCAGATAGACCTCAACCTCCACGGTGGGGTTGCCTCGGGAATCCAGAATCTCCCGTCCAAGAATGTCTACGATTTCAATGATCTGCTTCATGCTCTTCGATCTCCTTTCAGATGTTCGGATACATTTAAATTCGCTGCGGGTGAAGCCAGTTTACAGAGGGAGGAGCAGGCTTTTTCCGTCCATCTCCTCCGGCTTTTTCAGTCCCATAAGGTCCAGCATGGTGGGGGCGATATCCGCCAGCTTGCCGTCTCTAAGCCCCACCTTGGCCCCCACCACGCAGAAGGGAACCAAATTGGTGGTATGGGCGGTGAAGGGGGTGATTCCGTCTTTGTCCAGCATCCGCTCGGCGTTGCCGTGGTCTGCGGTGATGAGGGAGACGCCTCCCATCTTGGAGGTGGCTTCCACCACCCGTCCCACACAGGAATCCACCGTTTCCACCGCCTGACGGGCGGCCTCAAACACGCCGGTATGGCCCACCATATCGCAGTTTGCGAAGTTCAGGATGACCACATCATATTTGCCGCTCTCAATCCGCTCCACACATTTTGCGGTAACCTCCTCCGCGCTCATGTCGGGCTTCTTGTCATAGGTGGCCACCTTGGGTGAGTCCACCAGCACCCGATCCTCTCCGGGGAAGGTCTTCTCCTCTCCCCCGTTAAAGAAGAAGGTCACATGGGCATATTTCTCTGTCTCCGCAATGCGGAGCTGCGTCAGGCCCAGGCTGGAGATATATGCTCCAAAAATGTTTTCCAGTTCCCGATGGGGGAAGGCCACTGTCACATTGGGCATAGAGGCATCGTATTCGGTGGTACAGATATAGCAGGTGGGGAACCAGCCTTGGGGACGGACAAAGCCGTCAAAGTCCGGGTCCGCAATGGCACGGGTGATCTCTCTTGCCCGGTCCGGGCGGAAATTCGCGAAGACCACACTGTCATTTTCCTTCACCCTGGCATCCCGGGCGCAGATGACGGGGACCAGGAACTCATCGGTCACCCCGGCCTCATAGGAGGCCTCCACCGCAGCCACGGGATCGGGCTGGAAGGGGGCCTCTCCGCAGACAATGGCCTGATAGGCTTTTTCCAGCCGCTCCCACCGCTTGTCGCGGTCCATGGCGTAATACCGGCCGGAGAGGGTGGCAATCTGCCCCACACCCAGCTCCCTGCACTTGGCGGCGGCGGCGGCGACAAACTCCTTGCCGGAGGAGGGGGGGACATCCCGTCCGTCCAGGAAGGCGTGGAGGTAGACCCGGGTGAGTCCCTCCCGCTTTGCAAGCTCCAGCAGGGCAAAGATATGGTCGATGTGGCTGTGTACCCCGCCGTCAGAGAGCAGACCGAAGATGTGGAAGGCGCTGTTCTTCTCCTTGCAGTTGGCAACGGCCTTTTGATAGGCTTCGTTTCGGAAGAAGGAGCCATCCTTTACCGCCAGAGAGATCCGGGGCAGGTCCTGGAAGACCACCCGTCCCGCTCCGATGTTGGTATGGCCCACCTCGGAATTTCCCATCTGGCCCTCAGGCAGGCCCACATCCAGGCCGGAGGCCGAGAGCTTACAGCAGGGATTTTCCTCAAAGAGCCGGTCCAGCACCGGGGTCTTTGCGTCCCGGATGGCGTTTCCGGCCCCCTCCGGGGCCAGGCCGAAGCCGTCCATGATAATCAGTGTTGTTGGTTTCTTCATAATAAACCCTTTCGCCTGTGTTCCGTTTATTCCTGGTTGGCCGCCTGGACAATGGCGGTGAAGTCGGCGGGCTTTAGGGCGGCTCCGCCGATCAGGCCTCCGTCCACATCGGGCTGGGCCAGCAGCTCATGGGCATTCTTGGCATTCATGGAGCCGCCATACTGGATGGTGACGGCCCGTGCGATCCGGGCACCGTACAGCTTCCGGATCACGGCCCGGATGCCCTCACAAACCTCTCCGGCCTGCTCGGCTGTGGCAGTCCGTCCGGTTCCAATGGCCCACAGGGGCTCATAGGCAATGATCACCCGGCGCATCTTGTCAGAGGGCACGCCGGCCAGGGCGGCCTTCACCTGATAGGTGATGATCTCCATGGTGGTCGCCGCCTCCCGCTGCTCCAGGCTTTCACCCACGCAGATGATGGGCTGAAGTCCGGCCTCCAGCACGGCGTGCACCTTTTTATTCACCGTAAAATCCGTCTCATTATAGTACTGCCGACGCTCGGAGTGGCCCAGGATCACATACTTGACCCCCACCTCCTTGAGCATCTCCGCGGTGACCTCTCCGGTGTAGGCCCCGCTCTTTTCATAGTGGCAGTTCTGGGCCCCCACGGAGATGTGGCAGTCCTTGAACAGCCGTACAGCAGAGGGAATGTTTACAAAAGGGACACAAAGCACGGTCTCACACCACTTGCCCTTGGGCATGATGGAGTGGATTTCCTCCGCATAGGCCTTCATCTCGGACAGGGTCTTGTTCATCTTCCAGTTGCCGGCGATGATGGTTTTTCTATAACGACGATTCATATATGCTTCCCCCCAATTATTTGTCCAGCAGACAGGCCACTCCGGGCAGCTCCAATCCTTCCAAAAACTCCAGGGAAGCTCCCCCGCCGGTGGAGATGTGGGTAATCTCCCCGGCAAAGCCCAGCTGCTCCACCGCGGCGGCGGAATCTCCTCCCCCCACAATGGTGATGGCCCCGCTCTCGGCCAGGGCCTTGGCCATGGCCCGGGTGCCCTCGGCAAAGGCGGGGAACTCAAAGACCCCCATGGGGCCGTTCCAAACCACGGTCCCCGCTCCCTTTACCGCATCGCAGAAGATCTCTCTGCTCTTGGGGCCGATGTCCATGCCCATGAGTCCTTCGGGGATATCCCCCTCCGTCAGAACAGGCTCGGCATCGTTGGAAAATTCCCTGGCGCACAGGTTGTCGGTGGGCAGAAGGAACTTCACCCCCTTCTCCTCGGCCTTGGCGATCATCTCCCTGGCATAGTCCAGCTTATCCTCCTCACAGAGGGAGGTCCCGATCTCCAAGCCCTGGGCCTTCTTGAAGGTATAGGCCATGCCGCCGCCGATGATGATGGCGTCCGCCTTTTCCAGCAGGTTGTTGATCACGCCGATCTTGTCGCTCACCTTGGCACCGCCCAGCACCGCCACAAAGGGGCGCTTGGGATTGTTCAGGGCGCCGCCCATGATCTCCAGCTCCTTCTGGATCAGGAAGCCGGATACGGCGGGCAGATAGGCCGCCACTCCGGCGGTGGAGGCGTGGGCACGGTGCACCGTGCCGAAGGCGTCGGACACATAGACCTGGGCCAGATCAGCCAGAGCCTTGGCAAACTCCGGCTTATTCTTCTCCTCCCCGATGTCAAAGCGCAGATTCTCCAGCAGGAGGATCTGTCCGGGCTTCAGAGCCTGGGCCTTGGCCTGGGCGTCCGGTCCAATGGTATCTGATGCAAAAATCACCTCACGGCCCAGCAGCTCAGACAGCCGCTTGGCCACAGGGGCCAGGGTCAGCTCCGGCTTTACCTCTCCCTTGGGCTTGCCCAGGTGGGAACAGGCGATCACAGCCGCGTTCTGATCCAGCAGGTACTGAATGGTGGGAAGGGCCGCCCGGATGCGCTTGTCATCTGTGATGGCTCGGGTGGTCTTATCCTGGGGCACATTAAAGTCACAGCGCAGAAGGACTTTTTTTCCACTCACATCCACATCGGTCACGGTCTTCTTATTGTAGTTCATACTGCGTCTCCTTTCAGTTCTGACGGTCCCGCTCTGCCATTTCTCCCTCCCCGGAAAGGTTGGGAAAGCCGATTTGACGCAGGGCCTCATAGGTGATGACTGCAACGGAATTCGCTAAATTCAAGCTGCGGGCATCCGGCCTCATGGGGATTCGGATACACCGGTCCTGATTGGCCCTCCGAAAGTCTTCGGGAAGTCCCGCGGTCTCCTTCCCGAAAAACAACCAGCACCCATCCCGGAACTCCGCTTGATGATAGGCCCGTGGGGCCTTTGTGGTGGCCAGCCACCGATCGGCGGCCGAATTTCCGGCAAAAAAGTCATCCAGATTTTCATAGACCGAGAGATCCACCATGGGCCAGTAGTCCAGTCCCGCCCGTTTTACCGCCTTATCCGAAATATCGAACCCCAAGGGCCGGATCAGATGCAGACGGCTTCTGGTTGCGGCACAGGTTCGGGCAATGTTCCCGGTGTTCATGGGAATCTCAGGCTCTACCAATACAATATTAAGAATTACTTTCGCCTCCGTTCCACCTTGGCAATTGTAATTCAAATTAAAAACAAAGGCAACAGAAAAATGCTACAAAAATAGAGAATTTAAAAATATTATTCACAATTTAATCGGAATTATCGTTCCCTGCGGAACCATTTTATTTCAAACTTAATCTGATTTCAAATCAAAAAAGCAGGAAAAGAATCCCAAATCCATCCTCTTTTTGTCCTTTTTTTCTCTCATTCCCCTTAAAACCGTCCTCACAGGTATGAAAAAATACATTAATTCTTCTCTTCCCAATCTATTCTCATGCAGAACCTATCTTTTGACATACAGAAACCGAATTTTCGTTCTTTTAACCATAATTTTCTCTTAAAATCCCTTCTTTTAGAGTCCTATTCGCTCTTGTTCCTCCTGAATCCATTCTTTTACATGGTCCACAAACCGGGCGGCGACGGGGGAGAGGGCTTCAAAGGATCGGGCCGCCAGGGCAATGTCCCGGTATTGGGGCGGGTCCAAAGGGAGGGTGACCACCCGGTAAGGGGTCCGCTGCACCACCAGCCAGGTCAGAGCGCTGACCCCCAGTCCGCACTCCACCATGGACATGGCCGAGTAGTCGTCATTCACCTGATAGCGGAGATTGGGCTTTACCTGGAGCCTCTCCATAATACTCACGATCTCCCGATCCCGATCATCCTCCAGCTTGATAAAAGGATCCTGGGCAAAGCGGCTGATGGGATAGCTCTTCCCCCGGGCCAGAGGATGGTCCGCAGGCAGGACCGCCATGTGCATATCCCGGCGGAGGAAGACGGTCTCCAGCTCTTGGACGATGGGCAGGGCAATAAAGCCGCAGTCCACCTGTCCCCCCGCGATCCAATCCTCGATCTGCCGATACTCGGTGGCGGTGAGGATCTCAAAGCGGATATTTGGATACTTGGACAGAAAGGATTTCATCATTGGGGGGAGCCAGTGGACCGAGGTGCTGCTGAAGGAACCCACCCGCACCGTGCCGAAAGTGAGTCCATGCAGCTCCCCCACCCCTTCCTCCAATTCCCGCTGGGCATTGCAGACCCCTCGGATATGGGGGAGAAGATCCTCTCCCGCCGCAGTCAGGACCACTCCGGTCCTCCCTCTGGTCAGCAGGGTCAGCTGCCACTCCCGCTCCAAATCCGCCACGATCCGGCTGACCGCGGACTGGGTATATCCAAGCGCCTCCGCCGCCCGGGTCAGGTTCCCCTGATCCACCACCTGGAGGAACACTTCATATTTGCTGACATCCATTTTATCATTCCTTTTTCGCATCGATATTATGATTTTTATTCTCTTTACTCATGGATGTTTTTATTGTATCCTATGAGTGTAAGGTAAGTCAAGGCTGTGGCCGACGAGAAAGGAGTGTTCGTTATGATGAAGCTGTTTAACATGAAGGACCAGGAGAGGATGGCCGCTCTGCGGGAGTGGTATGGGATGGCACCTGCCATGCAGAAGGCCAGAGAGGTTTGGACGGGCAGCCCCTGGCGGGCATTCCTTGCCATGGTCAAAGCTGCCTGAATTTTCTACCTCCACAAAGAAGAAGACCGGCCCATGGGCCGGTCTTCTTCTTTGTCAGACTGTCGAGAAACCTGGCTGTGCGTCAAGCACAAGCCGGGTTTTTTTCGCA
>JAHHSE010000119.1 GCA_020025395.1 Oscillospiraceae bacterium | reverse complement strand
GGTTGCGGGGGCAGGATTTGAACCTACGACCTCCGGGTTATGAGCCCGACGAGCTGCCAACTGCTCTACCCCGCGATATTATAAAGTTTGGTGCCGGAGACCGGGGTCGAACCGGCACGAGGTTTCCCTCACAGGATTTTAAGTCCCGGGCGTCTGCCATTCCGCCACTCCGGCATCTAGGCCCGCTCTTTAGGCTACTCAGATAGCATACCACACTTGTGACAAAGTGTCAAGAATTATTTGCGAAAAAAACATCATTTGTCCTCTTGTCTTTTGACAGACCAGAGATTACAATATCAACACACGCCAAAAATCAGCTGAGAGGAGGGCTGTTCGTGACAGAAATACGGAGAAACGGCATTACAGAAGGAGTGATCTGGAAGCAGCTCCTCTATTTTTTCTTCCCCATTTTATTTGGAACCTTCTTTCAGCAATTTTACAATACCGTGGATGCGATTATCGTTGGGCAGGTGGTAGGAAAGCAGGCCCTGGCCGCCGTGGGTGTGACCACCCCCTTCGTCAACCTTCTGGTTGGCTTCTTCTCCGGTTTGGCCAGCGGCACCGGGGTCATCATCTCCCAGCATTACGGCTCCCGAAATGGGGCCAGGCTGAACCGCTGCGTCCATACCGCCATGGCGCTCTCCCTGCTCTCCGGCATTCTCTTTACAGTGATTGGCATGGGGATTACCCCCTGGGTCCTTTCCATGATGCACACACCCGGGGATATTTTTCAGCAGTCTGTGGATTATCTCCGAGTTTACTTTGTCGGGATGATCCCCACCCTGCTCTATAATATGGGAACCGCCATCCTCCGCGCGGTGGGGGACTCCAAGCGTCCCCTCTATTTTCTGCTGGCGGCCTCGGCGCTGAACATCGGTCTGGATCTCCTCTTCGTCATCACCTTCCAAATGGGGGTGGCGGGGGCGGCCTGGGCCACGGTGGTGTCGCAGATCCTCTCCGCCGTTCTTGTGATTGCCGCCCTGACCCATTCCGGGGGAGAGCCTTACACCCTCTATCTCCGCTCCCTCACCATGGATCGAAGTCTGCTGGCCGACATCTCTAAAATCGGGTTTCCCGCCGGTCTGCAGTCGGTGATGTACTCCCTCTCCAATCTCATCATTCAGGCGGCTATCAATCAGTTTGATACCGATGTGGTGGCGGCCTGGACGGTCTATGGCAAGATGGACTCCATCTTCTGGCTCTCCATCTCCTCCATGAGTCTGGCCGTCACCACCTTTGCCGGACAGAACTTCGGAGCGAAGAAATATGATCGGATCCACAAGGGGCTGGCGGTTTCCATGGGAATGACCAGCGTCATCACCCTGCTCTGCTGTGTCCTGTTTTTGGGCTTCGGACGCCCCCTGATTCTTCTGTTCAATCAGGACCCGGCGGTGGTGGAGTGCTGTATGGAAATGATCCGCTATCTGGTGCCCTGCTATTTTACATATATCTGTATTGAAAATTTCTCCGGGACCCTTCGGGGAACGGGGGATTCCCTCTTCCCCACCGTTCTGACCTGCCTGGGGGTCTGCGGCCTTCGGATGGTCTGTATCTTCTTCCTGGTCCCTCTGCGTCCCACCCTGAACACCGTTATGTTCAGCTATCCCCTCACCTGGACCATCACCTCCCTGTGCCTTGTGGTCTACTACCTTCGCGGCAATTGGCTCAAGCGCCGAATCGCGGCCACGGAGGAACCGTCCCAGGAAGAGAGCCTTCCCGTGTCCCCATAAAAAGATCCCGCCGGCTTGTCCGGCGGGATCTTTTTATCCATTATGGCTCCATCTTCAGGTTGTTCCGAACCGTCTGGCGGAAGGAGACCAGCTCCGGATACTGATAGAAAAACCGGAGCTTCTGCTCCCATACCGCATCCCCCTCCTGTTCGGGATAGAGGACGAAGTAGGTCAGGCATTCAGAGATGTCCTCCGATGGATTGGTGGAGGAGTAAGGGGTTATAAAATCCTCTTCGTGACGAAGGAAGAAGTTAAAGGTATCCTCACTGGCGAGACAGTCATCCAGATAGTCCACCCAGAAGGTCTGATAGAAGTCATCGATGTAAGAGCCCTCCAGAGAGACCATCCCCTCCTCGTTGTAAGTGTCCACGGTCTGCCGGGAGGTATATTTGACCTGAGTGTCATTGAGGGTCAGGGAGTGGAAATACTCGTGAAGAACGGTTTCCAGGAAGAGCTCCTCCTCCTTGGAATCGACCGGGTCCACACCGAATTCCCACCGTTTGCCGTTTTGGTCAATGGGAGCCACATAGGCCAGGGTCTCGTATTCCCCGTCGGTGAAAAAGGTACACTGGTCAAAGCGGTCCAAAGCATCCTCCGGCAGCCAGGAGCAGATCTGATCCCACAGGGCGAACAGCTCCTTCTCCTGGAGGGGAGGGGCGGCCTTGGGCCGAAGAGGGGTGAGGGTCTGGTCGGCGGTGATGGAATATTTGGCCACAGTGCGCCAGGGGGGATCCTCGTAGCCGAAATCCTCCTTGTCAGGATTGAGATAGGTAACGGTATAGGAGTCATAGAGGGCGTTGAGGTCCTGAACCAGACGCTGCTCCTCGGTGGATTTTTCATAAATCCCCCGCTGACGCCGCTGATGCTGGAGCGGGAGCAGCCGGGTCATCAGCACTCTGGCGGCCTTCCTCTCCTCGGGGGTGATCTCATCCCGGAGGAGACCCAGCTGGGCATCCAGCAGACGGTCCACCTCTCTCTCATTCTCCGTCTCGTTTTCCCGAACATCCGCCCTTTGAACAGGCGAAAAAACACAGCCGGAGAGGAGGAGCAGAGAGAAACAGACAGAAAGGAGGCGGATTTTCATGCCAGCGCCCTCCGTACAGACGGGGCACCCATCAGGCGGACCACCACGATTTGAACGGGAATCATTAACAGCTCCTGCGCCATCCGCCCCCCAATGAGAGTCAGGATGGGAGGTCCGGAGAGCTGATAAATCCAGATGCTGTTGATGCACAGGCTCAGGACCAGACAGTTGACCAGAGCGGCGAATGAGATGCGGTTCAGGCGCTCACAGCCTCCTTTTTGAAGGGCCAGACCCCACACCAGCCCCTTTAGAACCGCCACCAGAGTAAAGCCGGGGTGATAGGGGCCGATGGGAAAGAGCATGGCACCCAAAAAATCGGACAGCCCCCCGGTCACCATGCCTCCCTTTGGCCCGTACAGCATGGCGGCAATGGTCAGGGGTACAAAGGAAAATCCAATTTTTACCAAAGGGGTAGAGATGGAGAGGAAACGGCTCAGAACGACCTCCACAGCGATGAGAAGAGCCAGCCGGATCAAAACCGTTCCTTTGCCGGATTTTTCTTGCTCCATAGAGACACCTCCTGAAATGTCGGGATGCCTGTCATGGTTCCATCCCGCGGAAATTGATATTTTTCATCATAACACAGTTTCTTTCAAATGGAAAGACAAAAAACGCCCGCTCTCAAACTTTTTCTTGACTTTTTCTCTTTAGCGTGATAGCATGATAAATCATCAGAGCAACACAAGAATTTGAGGAGGAACGGAAATGAAAAAGCTGCTCCCTTTGGCCCTAAGCGCGGCCCTGACCTTGTCCATAACCGCCTGCAATGGAGAGAGGACAACATCCCTCACCGGAACCACGGAAGGGAATCCCCAGGCCAATCTGGTGTCCGATTTGGAATATGTGAAAGAAAACGGGACCCTGAAAATCGGATATACGGAATTTGCCCCCATGAATTATCTCAATGATCAGGGGGAGCTTGTGGGCTTTGAGACAGAATTTGCCACTGCGGTCTGTGAAAAGATGGGGCTCACTCCGGAGTTTGTGGAGATCAACTGGGACGCCAAGCTCTTTGAGCTGGACTCCAAGCGAATTGACTGCATCTGGAACGGGATGACCATCACCCCGGAGCTTCAGGAGGCTATCTCCATCAGTGCCCCCTATCTGAAAAACTATCAGGTTATTGTCATCCGGTCGGCGGACAAGGATCTGTATCGGACCACCGCCGATCTCTCCCGGATGATGCTGGAGGCGGAGGCCGGTTCCGCCGGAGAGAATGCCATTGAGGAGGACCCGGATCTCAGCCAGGCCGACTACACAGCGGTGACCAAACAGACAGATGCCCTTCTGGAGGTCAAAACCGGCCGTGCCGACGCCTGTGTGCTGGACTTTGTGCTGGCGGATACCGTGGTGGGGAAGGAGAACTACGCCGATCTCATGGTCATTCCCGAAATCCGGCTCTCTGTGGAGGAATACGGAGTTGGCTTCCGAAAGGGAAGTGACCTCCTGCCTGAGTTTGACAAGGCTGTAAAGGCCCTCATGGAGGAGGGGACGCTGAATGAGATCGCCGAGAAATATGAGCTTACGGATCTTCTGGCCGCCAATCAGTGAGGGAAGCCTTTGAGCAAAGGGTCCGAAGGGACAAAAATGAGACATGGGAGGGAGAGCAATGCCGTTTTCCACGGTCACAAGGCTGCTTCTGGAGAGTTTTCTGTTAAATTGTGAGCTGTTTGTCATCACCCTGGTCCTCTCCCTGCCGCTGGGACTGGTGATTTCCTTTGGGTCTATGAGCCGCCTGAAGCTGGTGAACCGGCTGACCCGTACCTATGTC
>JAHHSE010000118.1 GCA_020025395.1 Oscillospiraceae bacterium | reverse complement strand
CGGCCTCCGCGCCCATGCCGGCCTCAAAGTCATCCTCATACTTCTCCCGCATATCCCGATATTCCTTCTCGGAGAGGATTTGATTCTTCGCCAGGGGGGTGAAGCCGGGGTCGGTGACAATATAGGAGGCGAAGTAGAGGACCTTCTCCAAAATGCGGGGGGAGATATCCAAAATCAGGCCGATGCGGGAGGGGATGCCCTTAAAGTACCAAATGTGAGACACCGGGGCCGCCAGCTCGATGTGGCCCATGCGCTCACGGCGCACCTTGGCCCGTGTGACCTCCACGCCGCAGCGGTCACAGACCTTCCCCTTGTAACGGATCTTCTTGTATTTTCCGCAGTGACACTCCCAATCCTTGGTAGGGCCAAAGATCTTTTCACAGAACAGGCCGTCCCGTTCGGGCTTCAGGGTGCGGTAGTTGATGGTTTCGGGCTTTTTAACCTCGCCATAGGACCACTCACGGATCTGCTCCGGGGAGGCGATTCCAATGCGGATGGCGTCAAATTCAGCGTAACTCATGGTTTGATCGTCCTCCCTTCCTTATTCCATGTCGCCGTCGTCCAGGTCGTCATAGGAGTCCTCGGCCTCCAGATCCTCCGCGTCCTCCGCGACCAGGTCGTCGTCGTCACTTTCCGCCTTCAGGGTAAAGCCGGCGGCGGCAAACTCACTCTCTCCTCCGGCCTGGAATCCGTAGAACTCATCGTCCTCCCGGAAGCGGCCGGGCTGATAGGTGTCCTCTTCCTCTTCCCTCAGCTCGATGACATCCCCGTTTCCATCCAGCACCTGAATGTCCAGGCAGAGGGCCTGAAGCTCCTTGACCAGAACCTTAAAGGATTCAGGCACACCGGGCTTCGGCACATTGTGGCCCTTCACGATTGCCTCGTAGGTCTTCACCCGCCCGGTGACGTCATCGGACTTTACGGTGAGGATCTCCTGGAGGGTGTAGGCGGCGCCGTAGGCCTCCAGGGCCCACACCTCCATCTCACCGAAGCGCTGACCGCCGAACTGGGCCTTGCCCCCCAGAGGCTGCTGGGTGACCAGGGAGTAAGGTCCGGTGGAACGGGCGTGAATCTTATCGTCCACCAGGTGGTGGAGCTTCAGGAAGTAAACATAGCCCACGGTAACCGGGTTGTCAAACTTCTCACCGGTCCGTCCGTCGTAGAGGATGCTCTTTCCGTCCTCCCGCAGGCCGGCCATTTTCAGAACCTCGGCGATGTTCTTTTCGTCGGCACCGTTAAAGACGGGGGTGGCAACCTTCCAACCCAGAGCCTTGGCCGCGTAGCCCAGATGGACCTCCAGCACCTGGCCGATGTTCATACGGGAGGGCACGCCCAGGGGGTTTAGCACAATGTCCAGGGGGGTGCCGTCGGGCAGGAAGGGCATATCCTCCTGGGGCAGGATGCGGGAGACAACACCCTTGTTTCCGTGACGGCCGGCCATCTTATCACCCACGGAGATCTTTCTCTTCTGGGCAATATAGATCCGAACCACCATATTCACCCCGGGACCCAGCTCATCCCCGGATTCCCGGGTAAAGACCTTGACATCCACAATGGTTCCGCTCTCACCATGGGGGACCTTCAGGGAGGTGTCACGGACCTCTCTGGCCTTTTCCCCGAAGATGGCCCGGAGCAGCCGTTCCTCCGCGGTGAGGTCGGTCTCTCCCTTGGGGGTGACCTTACCCACCAGAATGTCCCCGGCCCGAATCTCGGCGCCCACACGGATGATGCCCCGCTCGTCCAGATCCTTCAGTGCATCCTCACCCACATTGGGGATATCCCGGGTGATCTCCTCCGGTCCCAGCTTGGTGTCTCTCGCCTCCGCCTCATACTCCTCGATGTGGATGGAGGTAAAGACATCCTCCTTTACCATGCGCTCGTTGAGCAGGATGGCGTCCTCGTAGTTGTAGCCCTCCCAGGTGACAAAGCCCATGAGGATGTTTTTGCCCAGAGAGATCTCGCCGTCACAGGTGGCGGGTCCGTCCGCCAGGGTGTCCCCCTTCTCCACCCGGTCCCCGGCCACAACAATGGGCCGCTGATTGATGCAGGTGGAGTGGTTGGACCGCATAAACTTGGTCAGCTTGTAATCCCCCACCTCACCGTTGTCATAGCGCACGGTGATCCGGTCGGCGGAGGAGCGGGACACCACCCCCGGCCCTTCCGCCAGGATGGTGACCTCGGAATCGGTGCAGTTTTTATATTCCTGACCGGTGGCCACAATGGGGGCCTCGGTCCGCAGGAGGGGCACCGCCTGACGCTGCATATTCGCGCCCATCAGCGCCCGGTTGGCGTCATCGTTTTCCAGGAAGGGGATCATGGCGGTGGCGATGGAGAACATCATCTGGGGGGACACATCAATATAGTCCACCTGGCTCCGGTCCACCGAGATGATTTCGTTCCGGTGGCGGCAGGTGATCCGGTCGTTGAGCAGATAGTTGTTCTTGTCCAGCGGCTCGGTGGCCTGGGCAACGATGAACTCGTCCTCCACATCGGCGGTCATATACTCCACGATATCGGTGAGCTGCCCGGTCGCCTTATCCACCTTCCGGTAGGGAGCCTCGATAAATCCGAACCGATTGATGCGGGCATAGGAGGCCATATAGGAGATAAGGCCGATGTTGGGTCCTTCCGGCGTCTCGATGGGGCACAGGCGGCCATAGTGGCTGTAGTGGACATCCCGGACATCGAAGGAGGCCCGGTCACGGGAGAGACCTCCGGGGCCCAGGGCGGACATACGGCGCTTATGGGTCAGCTCCGCCAGAGGGTTGGTCTGATCCATGAACTGGCTTAGGGGGGAGGAGCCAAAGAACTCCTTGATGGCGGCGGTTACGGGACGGATGTTAATGAGGGACTGGGGGGTGACGATATCCAGATCCTGAATGGTCATCCGTTCCCGAATCACCCGCTCCATCCGGGAGAATCCGATGCGGAACTGATTCTGGAGCAGCTCGCCCACACAGCGCAGGCGGCGGTTGCCCAGGTGGTCAATGTCGTCCGCCACGCCCACATCGCTGGCCAGACAGTTGAGGTAGTTGATGGTAGCCATCATATCGTCCAGGATGATATGCTTGGGGATGAGATCATCCATCCGATCCCGGACCGCCTCCTTCAGCTCCTCCCCGGAGAAGCGGCTCAGAAGCTCCTGGAGGACGGAGAAACGGACCTTTTCGGTGACGCCGCACTCGGCGGGGTCAAAGTCCACAAAGTTCTTCATGTCCACCATGTGGTTGGAGAAAACCTTCACCACCCGGTCATTGACCTTCACAAAGACCTCGCCGACTCCCTTGTCTTCCAGCTCCCGGGCACGCTCCCGGGTAAGGACCTCCCCGGCCTCTGCGACAATCTCCCCGGTGACGGGGTCCGCCACGGGGTAGGCCAGCTCCTTGTTGGTCAGACGGGGAGCCAGCGCCAGCTTTTTATTGAATTTATAGCGGCCCACAGCGGACATATCATATCTGCGGGGGTCAAAGAAGAGGGAGTGGATGAGACTCTCGGCGGAATCCACCGTGGGGGGCTCGCCGGGACGGAGCTTTCGGTAAACCTCCAGCATGGCCTCCTCATAGGACTTGCAGGTATCCTTCTCCAGCGTGGCGACGATCCGGGGGTCCTCTCCGAACAGCTCCAGAATCTCGGCATCGGTCCGGGGACCCACCGCGCGGATAAAGCTGGTGATGGGGAGCTTGCGGTTCTTGTCGATACGGACATAGAAGATGTCGGAGAGATCGGTCTCATACTCCAGCCAGGCGCCCCGATAGGGGATGACAGTGGCCGCGTAGGTGACGCCGCCCGCCTTATCCTCATTCCGGGCATAGTACACACCGGGAGAACGGACGATCTGAGAGACAATGACCCGCTCGGCACCGTTGATGACAAAGGTGCCGGACTTGGTCATCAGGGGGAAATCTCCCATGAAGATCTCCTGCTCCTTAATCTCCTCGGTCTCCTTGTTGCGAAGACGGACCCGCACCTTGATGGGGGCCGCATAGGTGGTGTCCCTGGCCTTGCACTCCTCCACATTGTACTTGGGGGCCTCATCCATCGAGTAATCGATGAAGGAAAGCTCCAGATTTCCCGCGTAGTCGGTGATGGCGGCTACATCCTTGAATACCTCACGCAGACCGGTCTCCAGGAACCACTTGTAGGAGTTCTTCTGGACTTCCAGCAGGTTCGGCATATCCAGGATCTCCTGATGGCGGGCGAAGCTCTTTCGCAGGGTCTTGCCAAAATAGACATCCTTGACCATTCTCTCACACTCCGTTACTCAGATTCGTCGTATCCCACTGTTTTCCCGGCTGTCCCGACTTTAAACACCCGGCAGCGTTGTCACTTTATATTCATTCCCCTCTTGCCAAGGGAATGGGGGCGTGCTATACTGCTTTTCACGGTGGGGGAGTGTCCACCAAAAGCTTTTCTTGGCATATAAGCGCTTTAGTATACCATATCTCCCCCTGTTTTGTCAATGTCATTTCGTCTGATCCGTCCGGTTCCATCCGGGCGTTTTTTCATATTTCAGACAGTTTTCATCCGATTTTCCTATGAGAAAAGGTGGTGTCTCTCATGAATTCCCGGCAGAATTTTTCACCCTTTGGGATCGTCTGGTTTCTCTCGGGCGCTCTTTTGCTGGCCCTGCTGATCCTGCGC
>JAHHSE010000117.1 GCA_020025395.1 Oscillospiraceae bacterium | reverse complement strand
AGCTTAAATTTGCTGCCATGAACCTCAAAAAGCTGGCAAACTGGAAATGGAAGGCTCGTAACCATAACCTTCTACTCTACTTTTATTGCCTCATATGCGAAAAAAAACCGGCTTGTGCTTGACGCACAGCCAGGTTTCTCGACAGGCTGAGAGTTGCAGATTTAATCTGCAACTCTCAGTGTGTCAAGAGACCCCATATTGGGGTTTCGCTTTTATTATCCTTCTTGGAGAAGAGTCCCCGTTTCCCCCCGGAGGCCCTCTCCCGCCTTTTCCAGCTGAGTAATCAGAGCCTTTCTTCCCGGTCCACTCCGAACGAATGCGGCTGCGGCCTGTACCTTAGGCAGCATGGAGCCGGGAGCGAAATGCCCCTCTTGTGCATATTGCAGCGCTTCTGCGGGGGTCATCCGGTCCAGCCATTTCTGCTGGGGCGTCCCAAAGTGGATGGCAGCTTTCTCCACAGCGGTCAAAATCAGAAGATAGTCCGCATTGAGCTGCTGGGCCATAAGACTGGCGGCAAAATCTTTATCAATGACGGCTGCCGCTCCTTTTAAGTGGTGTCCCCGGGTCAGAAACACAGGGATCCCGCCGCCTCCGCAGGCCACAACCACCAAGCCGGCCTCCACCATATTCCGAATGGATTCGATTTCAATGATGGACTTGGGCTGCGGGGAGGCCACCACTCTCCGGTATCCGCGCCCCGCATCTTCCACCACCTGGTAATCCCGCTCCACTCTCATCTGTTCTGCCTCTTCCCGTGTCATAAAGGCCCCAATCGGCTTGGTTGGATGGGTAAAGGCCGGATCATCAGGATCTACCTCCACCTGTGTCAAAACGGTGGCCACTCCCTTTTTTATCCCCCGGTCCAACAGCGCCTCCCTCAGGGCGTTTTGCAGATCGTATCCAATATAACCCTGACTCATTGCCACACAGACGGAAAGAGGGCAGGGAATATACTGATCCGGTTCTGCACGGGTCAGCTGAGTAAATGCCTTTTGAATCATCCCAACCTGGGGACCATTTCCGTGAGTGAGGATGACCTGATGCCCATCCTGAATCAAATCAACAATTGCATTCGCCGTCCGCCTGACTGCAATCATCTGTTCCGGTAAATTTTTTCCAAGGGCATTCCCGCCCAAAGCGATAACGATCCGCTTTCCCATGGTCGAACTGGACCTCCTCCTCTGTCCTTCGGCGACAGATGCTTATTTTGAGTACTGACGTTTTTTATTTTGCTGATACAGCGTATTCAACATCCCATGGGGATCCTGACATTTGGCGAGAAAGATCATGGCAGCGATGATATAGGGCTTGAACGAGGCCTCTTTGTAGAGCTGAGTCCGGTAGCGGTCGAATACACTGGCCTCCACCTCTCCGTCCTGACAGGAGATATCATTGATATCTGCCGGCAGACAGTGGAGATACAGCCCCTTCCCCTCTCTGGTGGCAGCCATCCGCTCCTCTGTACAGCACCAGTCCTTATGTCCCGCATTTTGAAGGAGAAGTTCCTTTTCCAATGCCTGGATCCCCTGGGAATCGCCCTGGGCATACAGCTGCGTCCGCTTTTCCATGGCGGCAAAGGGCGCCCAGCTCTTCGGATAGACAATATCCGCATTTTGGAAGGCCTCATCCATAGAATTGGTTTTCCAGAAGCTCCCACCGGTTTTTTCCGCATTCTTTTTGGCGACTTCCTCCACCTCCGGCATCACCTCATAGCCCTCCGGATGGGCCAGCACCACCTCCATCCCAAAACGGGTCATCAGTCCAATGACCCCCTGGGGGACGGACAGAGGCTTTCCATAAGAGGGAGAATAGGCCCAAGTCATGGCGATTTTCTTCCCTTTTAAATTCTCTACACCGCCAAATTCATGGATAATATGAAGCATATCCGCCATACACTGGGTGGGATGGTCGATATCACATTGCAGATTAACCAAAGTGGGCTTCTGCTCCAATACGCCTTCTGCATGACCCTGGGTCACCGCATCGACCACTTCATGCATATAGGTATTCCCTTTCCCGATGTACATATCATCCCGTATACCGATCACATCCGCCATAAACGAGACCATGTTGGCGGTTTCCCGGACTGTCTCACCATGGGCAAGCTGGCTTTTTCCCTCATCCAGATCCTGTACCGCCAGCCCAAGCAGATTGCAGGCCGAAGCGAAGGAAAACCGGGTACGGGTGGAGTTGTCCCGGAATAGGGAAATCCCCAGTCCGGTCTCAAATATCCTGGTGGATAGATTGTGTTCCCGCAGATAACGCAGGGCATCTGCCACCAGGAAAACGGCCTCCAGCTCCTGATCTGTTTTCTCCCAGGTCAGGAAAAAATCACCCTCATACATCTTACGGATATCCAGCTTCTTGAGTCGGTCCAAATACATCTGCAGGGTTTTATCCATAAAAGCTCACTCCTTTTTACTTGATATCATTGTCTGTGAGAGATGCCCGGAACTGCGTGGCATCTCCCGTCTTGCCTTTGGACCGATACAGAGAGGGCACTGCCGCATACAGGGCGGCACAGGTGACCAGGTCCTGTTTCCATGTAATCTCATTGGGGGCGTGAGCCTGACTTTCCGCCCCCGGTCCAAAGCCTACACAGGGGATCCCATATCGGCCCTGAATGGCAACACAATTGGTAGAGAAGGTCCATTTGTCGATTAAGGGACGATCCCGCAGGGGCATGGCCCCGGGGGAGCCTACCCGCTTGTCTCCAAACAGGGCCAAATGGGCATCCACCAGTGCCTGAACATGGGCGGCATCCTCCCGGTTAATCCAGGTAGGGAAGTAGCTTTCTGTGCTGTAAACCTCTCCTGTCCACGAGGGTCGGTCATACATATACATGGAGACCTCTATCTCTTTTCCATACTTTTTGACGCTGGGAAGCTCCCGGATTTCCTGAAGACAGGAGTCCCAGGTTTCTCCGGCTGTCATTCGGCGGTCAATAGAGATGGCGCAGGAGTCCGCCACGGCACAGCGGCTGGGCGAGGTGAAGAAAATCTGGGAGGTGGTGCAGGTTCCCCGTCCCAAGAAACGGGCATCCTCATAATGTTGGGGATTATACTTGGGGCTTAGCATTTTCACCAATCCCTTGATCTCCCTCTCTTCCCCATCATCGTTTTCATTCAGCGCCCGAACATCCTGAAGAATCTCTGCCATTTTATAAATCGCATTGTCCCCCCGTTCCGGTGCAGAGCCATGGCAGGAGACACCCTTTGCCTCCACTCGGATTTCCATGCGGCCCCGATGGCCGCGGTATATTCCGCCATCTGTTGGCTCCGTAGAAATTACAAACTCAATTTGTTTTCTGGCCTCTTCCTGGGAGGGAAAATCTCTATGAATGATGTACTGCCAGCACATACCGTCGCAGTCTTCCTCTTGTACGGACCCCACTACCATGATCCGGTATCCCTCCGGAATCAACCCCAAATCCTTCATAATCCTGGTTCCGTATACGGCGGAGGCCATACCTCCCTCCTGATCAGAACCGCCGCGGCCATAGATGACCTCCTCATCCTCATAACCCTGATAGGGATCATGGGTCCAGTTGGCCCGATTGCCAACCCCTACGGTATCCACATGGGAATCGATGGCGATGATCCTGTCTCCGGTACCCATCCAGCCAATCACATTGCCCAGACCGTCGATTTCTACCTTGTCATAGCCCAGCCTGACCATTTCATCTCGAATACACTGTATGACCGCCTTCTCCTCGCAGCTCTCACTGGGAAGGGAGATCATATTCCGCAAAAAACGGACCATATCCTTTTGATACCCTTCTGCCGCCTTCTTGATTTTTGCATAATCCATGTTTCCATCCTCCAATCCCATATTTCAGCCAGCCGTATACTCGCCGCCCCATACGATCCGTCTGTATTTCTCCGGATCCGTATCTCCCTCCGTAGAGAAAAGGAGCACTTGACTGTTTTCATCCAGCTCCAGCTGCTGCCGAAGCCCTTGATAGGTATCAGATCCCATCAAAGCTGCCAATAAGCCCATACCAACCGCACCAGATTCCCCGGAGACAATGGAGGGGTCACCCTGAACGGGAGCCGCCAGCATCCGCATTCCAAGGGCAGACACCCAATCCGGACAGGAGACAAAACAGCTTGCGTGATTTCGCAAAAGATCCCATCCAATTGGATTAGGTTCTCCACAGGCCAGCCCCGCCATAATGGTTTCCAGGTCTCCGTCTACCAGTTGAGGGGATCCGTCTCCCGCCAGGGCGCTTCGATAAAGACAGTCGGCGGCTCTGGCCTCCATCACCACCACCTTCGGCGGATTCCTGGGGGCCCGGTTAGCAAAATAACCTTGGACCGCCCCCGCCAGAGAACCTACCCCTGCCTGAATAAAAATATGAGTCGGCACTCTGCCCAACTGCTCATCCGCCTCTGCCGCCATGGTGGCGTACCCCTGCATGATCCAGGAAGGGATCTTTGTATATCCATCCCACGCAGTATCTTGGATCACCACACCATTGTCCATAGCCTCTGCTTCTCTGGCGGCAATGCGGACACATTCATCATAGTTCACATCCTCAATGGTCACCTGCGCCCCCTCATGGGCGATGTTGTCAAATCGGCTCTTTGAGCTGCCCTTCGGCATATGGACCACGGACCGCTGCCCCAGCTTGTTGGCCGCCCAGGCCACTCCCCTGCCATGGTTTCCATCTGTGGCGGTAAAAAAGGTTGCCTGACCAAACTCCCGCTTCATTTCGTCGCTGGTGAGATAGGCATAGGTCATCTTTGAGCTGTCTTTCCCTGTTTTTTCAGCAATATACTGGGCGATGGCAAAGGAGCCGCCCAGAACCTTGAAGGCGTTCAGCCCAAAACGGTGACTCTCATCCTTGACAAAAAGTCCACCCAAACCCATCCTTTGAGCCATGTTAGGC
>JAHHSE010000116.1 GCA_020025395.1 Oscillospiraceae bacterium | reverse complement strand
GCCTCGGTTTTGGTGCACAGTCCCTTTTCATAGAGGGAAAGGGTGGTTCTGGCCCCCACGGGATAGCCCCCCACAAAGCCCAGGGCCAGGGCGGTGCCCCCCTCTCCCGGCACCCGGAACAGGGGCCGCATCAAGGGGGAGAAAAGCCGCCCCAGATAGGAGATCAGCCCCAGATCCACCACCAGGGTGGAGAGAACAAAGAAAGGGAAGAGGGAGGGGAGGATCACATTGTAGCACAGGAGGAGGCCGTCTCTGGCGGCACCGACCGCCTGGGCGGGATAGAGGATCAGGGCGGCGGCGCAGAGGATGAGAGCGGCCCCCAGAAGCAGGTCCTTCGTCTTGGAATTGGACAGAATCTTAGACAGCATGACACTTCCCTCCCTGGCACAAATCTATGAGGGACAGAGGGGTACTATGCAGGGGACAGGCAAGGACAAACCCTCTTTTACATAGACTGTCGGGACAGGGGGGAAGGATATGGAGGAAAAGCGGAGGCGGGAGGGGGTTCTGGAAAAGGCGGCCCGCCTGACCGACCTGCCCGCAGACGGCCTGGCCGGTCTGCCCCATCTGTCCCTGGTGGGGGACAGGGAACTGACCATTGAAAATCACCGGGGGATTCTGGCCTATGGGACCCAGGAGATCCATGTGGGGGGAGGATCCATGGTGATACGGGTGCGGGGAGAGGGGCTTCGGCTTCGGGTGATGAACGCCGCCGAGCTTCTTATCACAGGGCAAATCCTAGGGGTGGAGCTGATGTAAAATGAAACAGATGCTGCATAAGGCCCGTGGAGTGGTGGTGCTGCGGGTGAGCGGAGCCTATCCGGAGCGGCTCCTCAACGCGCTGGCTTCCCAGGGCATTCTCTTTTGGGGGACGGAGCCGGTGGACCCCACCACGGTGAGACTCACCCTCCATAAAGGAGATCAGAAAAAGGTTCAGGCTCTGGGGGAGCGGCTGTTGTTTGAGGTCACGGTGGAGCGTCGGGAGGGACTTCCCTATACCCTGGCCGCCCTTCGGCGGCGGTATGCCCTGCTGGCGGGCCTCTGTTTCTCCCTGCTGGCGGTGTTTCTCTTCAGCCAGTTCATCCTGACGGTAGAGGTGGAGGGGAACGAGACCGTTCCAACGGCGGTGATTCTGGCGGAGCTGCGCCGTCAGGGAGTCCGGCCCGGTGTCTTCGGTCCCTCGCTGGAGGAGGGGGACATTGCCCAGAGGGCGCTGATCCACCTGGAGGATCTCTCCTGGATGGCCATTAACCTCAGCGGCACCCGGGCCCAGGTTCTGGTGAGAGAGAAGATTCCCAAGCCGGAGATGGAGGTCTCCGCCCCCGCCGATGTGGTGGCAAAGACCACCGGGCTTCTCCTCCGGGTGGAAACCTGGCAGGGGAGGCCACTGTTTCAGGCGGGGGAGACGGTGGTGGAGGGGGATGTGATCCTCTCCGGCTGGGTGCCCGTGGAGGTGCCGGAATACAGCCAGATCACCGACAAGGGGGGAAGGGCGGTCCGGGCGGAGGGGAGGATCGAGGCCCGGACCTGGCGGACCCTCACCGCCAGCATCCCTCTGGAAATGGAGATCAAAAGCCTGACCGGGCGGGAAAAAAGGTTCTACGCCCTGGATCTCCTGGGAAAACGGATGAATTTTTATGGAAGCACTGGAATTTCCTTCGACGAGTATGATAAAATAACCCAGATACACCCGCTGACCCTGCCGGGGGGAAGATGCCTCCCCTTCGGCCTCACCGTGGAGACGGTGAGGGAATATGAGCGGCTCTCCGCCCCCATCGACCCGAAGGGGACGGCACGGATGCTGGAGACCCAGCTCCGCCGCCGTCTGGACCTTCTCATTGGAGAGGGAGAGGTGGAGACCTGTGAGGTCAGCGCGGTGGAGGAACAGGGACTGCTCACTGTCCGTCTGCTGGCCCAGTGCCGGGAGGAGATCGGAAAGACGGTGGAATGGCCCCCGTAAGGACAAGGAGAATTCAAATTGGCAGAACAGACAATCGGTATCGAGCGGATGGAGGAGACCATTGCCCTCTTTGGCTCCTTTGACGAGAACATCCGGATCATAGAGCAGGCGCTTTCGGTCTCGGTGGTGAATCGGGATGGAGAGCTGAAAATTTCCGGGGAAGGGGAACAGGTCCTCTTTGCGGTCAAGGCCATTGAGGGCCTGCTGGCCCTCTTTGCCCGGGGAGAGACCATCAACGAACAGAGTGTGCGCTATGTTCTCCAGCTGGTGCAAAGCGGGCAGGAGGACAGAATCCAGGAGGTCGCCTCCGATGTCCTCTGCATCACCGCCAAGGGAAGGCCCGTCAAGGCCAAGACCATCGGACAGAAGAAATATGTGGAGGCCGTTCAAAAGAACACCATTACCCTCGGCATCGGGCCGGCCGGCACGGGAAAGACCTATCTGGCGGTGGCGGCGGCAGTGGCGGCCTTCCGGGAAAAGCAGGTCAACCGCATCATTCTCACCCGGCCCGCCGTGGAGGCGGGGGAGCGGCTGGGCTTTCTTCCGGGTGACCTCCAATCCAAGGTGGACCCCTATCTAAGGCCCCTCTATGATGCCCTCTTCGATATGCTGGGGGCGGAAAACTACAACAAATATCTGGAGCGGGGAAACATCGAGGTGGCCCCCCTGGCCTATATGCGGGGGCGGACCCTGGACGATTCCTTTATCATTCTGGACGAGGCCCAGAATACCAGCCGGGAGCAGATGAAGATGTTTCTCACCCGGATCGGCTTTGGCTCCAAAATCGTCATCACCGGGGATGTGACCCAGATCGACCTGCCGGGGGACAAGGTCTCCGGGCTGAAGGAGGCCGTCCGGGTCCTTCAGGGGGTGGAGGACATTGCCATCTGCACCCTGAATCAGTCCGATGTGGTCCGTCACGCCATTGTGCAGAGGATCATCAAGGCCTACGAAGAGGATGAAAACCGAAAAAACAACAAGCGGAAAGAGAAGGGCCGCCGATAGGCCCCGTAGAAAAGGAGAGACGGACATGGACCATGCGATTCTCATCGATTCGGAGTGGGAGGGGGAGATCCGGGAGCTGGAGACCCTTTTGAAAGAGGTGATCCCGGCGGCGCTGTCCGCCGAGGGGCTGGAGGCCCCCTGTGAGGTGAATGTCCTCCTTACGGACGACGAGGGCATCCGCGGCATCAACCTGGAACAGCGGGGGGTGGACCTTCCCACCGATGTCCTCTCCTTCCCCATGTTTTCCCTCCGGCCGGGGGAGCATCCCACGGAGGCAGACCTGGAGACCGGGCTGATTCCTCTGGGGGACATGGTTCTCTCTCTGGACCGGGTCCAGGCCCAGGCCCGGGAGTATGGACACAGTCCCAAACGGGAGGCGGCCTATCTGGCGGTCCACTCCATCCTCCACCTGCTGGGATACGACCACCTGGACGAAGGCCCCATGAAGGCCCGGATGCGGGAGCGGGAAGAGGCCATCCTGAAAGGCCTGGGCATCGGACGGGACCAGGAGCGTTCAGTCCCTGCGCCCAAAAGGCAGAAAACAAATGAAACGCGCAAAGAAAGCTGAGGATTACCTATGGAAATCAAAAAATCCGGGATGATCGCCCTGGTGGGCCGTCCCAATGTGGGAAAGTCTACCCTGACCAATGCCCTGGTGGGGGAAAAGATCGCCATCGTCTCCCATAAGCCCCAGACCACCCGGAATCGGATCTGCGCCATCCTGAATCGGGGACAGACCCAATTTGTCTTTGTGGACACGCCGGGTCTGCACCGGGCCAGGACCAAGCTGGGGGAGTATATGGTGGGGGTGGTGAAGCAGAGCGTCGCCGATGTGGATGCGGTTTGTCTGCTGGTGGAGCCAATCCCCCACATCGGAGGGCCGGAGGCCGAGCTGATTGAGCGGATTCGCAGACTGGGGATGTATGCCGTTCTGGTCATCAACAAAATCGACACCGTGAAGAAGGAAGAGCTGCTGGAGGTGATGGAGGTCTACGCAAGGGAGCTGGAGTGGACGGCGGTGGTCCCCATCTCCGCCAGGAACGGGGACGGGGTGGAGCATCTTCTGGATGTGCTGGAAGAGCTGGTGCCCCAAGGGCCTCAGCTCTTCCCGGAGGACATGGTGACCGATCAGCCGGAGCGGCAGGTCATGGCGGAAATTCTGCGGGAAAAGCTCCTGCTCTGTCTGGATAAGGAAATCCCCCACGGGACAGCGGTGGAGATCACCAAGTTCTCCGAGCGGGAGGACAGCGGAATCATTGATGTCCACGCCACCATCTACTGCGAAAAGGATTCCCATAAGGGGATCATCATTGGAAAGCAGGGGGCCATGCTCCGAAAAATCTCCACCCAGGCCCGGCAGGACATGGAGACCTTTATGGGCGGAAAGGTCTATCTGGAGACCTGGGTCAAGGTCAAGACCAACTGGAGGGACAATCGGAGCCTGATCCAGAATTTCGGCTATCGGGATGAGTAATCTGGTCACCCGCGGCCTGGTGATTCGGGAGGTCGCCTACAAAGACGCGGACAAGATTCTCACCCTCCTCACCCCGGAGGGCAGGGTCTCCGCCAAGGCCCGCGGGGTGCGGAGAAGGGGGAGCCGTCTGGCCGCCGCCTGTCAGCTCCTCACCTATTCCGAATTCACCCTCTCGGTCTATCGGGACCACTATGGGGTCAGCGGAGCGGACTCTCTGGAACAGTTCTGGGGGGTGAAGGGGGATGTGGAGCTGGTATCCCTGGGCTCCTATTTCGGGGAGGTCTGCGGGGTGGTGTCGGAGGAGGGCCTGCCCCAGCCGGAGCAGCTCTCCCTGGTATTAAACTGTCTGTATGCCCTGGATCGGCTGAACAGGCCCCAGGGACAGGTGCGGGCGGTCTTTGAGCTGAAGACCGCCTGTCTGGCGGGGTATGAGCCCCTGCTGGATGTCTGCGCGGTCTGTGGGCAGGAGCCAGAGGAAGCCGCTTTCCATCTGCGGGAGGGGGTCCTCCACTGCGCCTGCTGCCGGGGGTCTGTGGG
>JAHHSE010000115.1 GCA_020025395.1 Oscillospiraceae bacterium | reverse complement strand
GTCCGGGGGAGGGGGGCTGCTCCAGCAGGGATTTCAAAGCGGCGGCGCACTCCTCCGCCGTCAAGGCGTCCAGAGGGAGCGAAAAGCCCTCCTGGTTGAGCTGCCAGCAAAGCTCCACCGTCTCCGGGACGGCCAGGCCCACCCCCTTCAGAGTTTCCACCTGACAGAAGACCTCCTTGGGGGGACCGTCGGCAATGATCCTGCCCCGACTCATCACCACCAGCCGATCGGCCTGAGCGGCCTCATCCATGTGGTGGGTAATCAAAACCACGGTGATGCCGTACACCCGATTCAGCTTATGGATGGTGGAGAGTACCTCCTCCCGGCCCATGGGGTCCAGCATGGCGGTGGGCTCGTCCATCACCACGCAGCGGGGGCGCATGGCGATGACCCCGGCAATGGCGATGCGCTGTTTCTGACCGCCGGAGAGCAGATGAGGGGCGTGGGAGGCGTATTCCCCCATCCCGACCATAGCAAGGGCCTCGTCCACCCGGATTCGGATCTCCTCCGAAGGGATTCCCAGGTTTTCCGGAGCAAAGGCCACATCCTCCTCCACCACATTGGCGACAATCTGATTGTCCGGATTTTGAAAGACCATCCCGACGGTGCGGCGGATGTCCAGCAGGCGGGAATCGTCTGCGCTGTCCATCCGATCTACCCAGACCTTCCCTCCGGTGGGGAGGAGGATGGCGTTCATATGCTTTGCCAGGGTGGATTTTCCGGAGCCGTTGTGACCCAGGACGGCCACAAAGGAGCCCTCTTCAATCTCCAGGTCCACACCGTCTAAGACCACGGGAGAGAGGGTCTGGGAGGAGGTGTAGGAAAAGCAAAGGGATTCGGTTTTGATGATGGGTTGATTCATAGCAATGCCTCCGTGAGTGGGAAGTGGGGCCTACCGTCCGTCCGCCATCCAGCGCCCGGCGGCCCCGCAGGGGAGGACCAGACCGCTGGAGGAGACCGGGAGCCCCAGCTCGTCGCTCTCTGTGTGTCCGCCGTATTTAGAGGTTACAAGGGTTTCCAGAATATAGGTGAGGACCGAGGGGGCCAGCCCGGTGGTATACGAATTGATCAGGAAGAAGAGGGGGGAGTCGGAGAGGACCCCGGAGACCAGCTCCACAAAAGGGTAGAGATTGGTCTCCAGCCGCCAGATCTCCCCGGAGGGCCCCCGTCCATAGCTGGGCGGGTCCATAATGACGGCGTCATAGGTCCGGCCCCGACGGATTTCCCGTTCCACAAATTTGGCGCAATCATCCACGATCCAGCGGATGGGTCGGTCTTCCAGACCGGAGCTTTTTACATTCTCTCTGGCCCAGGACACCATTCCCCTGGCGGCATCCACATGACAGACCGAGGCTCCGGCGGCGGCGCAGGCCACGGTGGCCCCTCCGGTATAGGCGAAGAGGTTGAGAACCGAAACGGGCCTGCCCGCCCTGCGGATCTGCTCCATGGCAAAGTCCCAGTTGGCGGCCTGCTCCGGGAAGAGTCCGGTGTGTTTAAAGTTCATGGGCTTGATGTTGAAGATGAGGTCCCTGTAGCGGACAGTCCAGCGCTCCGGGACATTCTTCACCTCCCATTGCCCGCCCCCGGTGGAGGAGCGGGCATATCGGGCATCCGGCTTCCGCCAGGCCCGGAGGGTGCGGGGAGTGTTCCAGATGGCCTGGGGATCGGGTCGGACCAGGGTATGGGTCCCCCAGCGCTCCAGCTTTTCCCCCCGGCCGCAGTCGATGAGCTCATAATCGTTCCAGTGGTCAGAGGTCCACATAGACTCCCCTCCATACATAGAATAAATCGTTTCATTATAACACCATCCGAGGGGCGCCGTCAATGTAAAAAGGGGATTGTACACAGGGGGGAAATATGATAAAATCAAAAAAAATAACGGAGAGAAGGGCGAAATATGGAGATGGAGCAGCAATTTCACACCACGATTTTCGGTGGATTTCGGAAGAGCGATGTGCTTTCCTATATTGAAAACGCCGCCCGGATCCACGCCCGGGAGACAGAAGAGCTGAAGGCCGAGCTGGAGCGGGTGCGACAGGCCTCCGCTCAGGCGGAAACCAGGGCGGAAGAGGCGGAAAGCAGGCTTGCGGAGGCAGGGTCCCAGGCCACCCGGAGCGATGAGGCCCTGGAGGAGCTGGAGGAGACCCGTGCCGCCCTGACCCGTGCCCAGGAGGAGCTGAAGGAGCTGCGGGCCAAGATGGCGGCCGCCCTGCCCAAGGCGGAGGCATATGATGCGGTCAAGGATCGGACGGCGGGGGTGGAGCTGGAGGCCCACCACCGGGCCAAGCAGATCTTGGAGGAGGCCCGGCAGGAGGCCCGAAAGATCTACGCCGGGACCGAGCAGTGGATGGTCAGGGTGCGGGGGACCTATGAACGGCTCCGAACGGATCTGGAGACCACCATCTTCCGCGCTGCCGAGGAGCTGGAGCGCTCGGGCAAGGCCATGGCGGATTCCACACAGGAATTCAAGGCCCATGACGGAGCCTTGAAGGAGCTGATGGAGCTTCAGAAACAGGCGGCCCAGCAAAAGAAAAAAGAGGGAGGTCAGGGGGCGTGATCTACGATTTACTGAAAAACCGGGCCATCTATCAAAAGACGCATAAGGGGCTGGACCTGGGCCTTGCCTTTCTGGCGGACACGGACTTTTCCCGTCTGGAGGATGGACGGTACGACATTGACGGGGACCGGGTCTTTGCCAATGTGATGCGCTATGAAACCAAAGTGGAAAATCCCACCCCGGAGGTCCATCGGGCGTATATTGATATCCAATATGTGATTGAGGGGGAGGAGCTGATCGGGGTGGCACCCCTTTGTGAGATGGAGGAACTGGCGGTGGACTGCCCGGAGGGCGGGGACATCTGGCTCTACCGTGGAAAGACTCAGCCTCTCACCCTGGGCCGGGGCCGCTTTCTTGCGGTGTGGCCGGAGGATGCCCACGCACCGGGGATCTCCCCGGACGGAAAACCGGCTCCTGCCCGGAAATGCGTGGTCAAGGTTCTTGTGGAGATGGACTGAATAAAAGATCAAAAAAGGGCGTTGCAGTATGCGGATTCTTCGAGACTATCCCAAACTTTGTGCAGACCTCGGAAGACAATGCCCGCTGAGAGCGTATCCGTGAGCCGCTGTAAATGGAAAATATTAGCAGCAAGTCGGTGCATACCGGCTTTGGAGTCCATCTATGCCCCTGTGGATGAGCAGACTGCCCCGGACACTCTGGTCCCCTTTGGGGAGCGTTGGGACAGGAAATACCCGATGATTCACGAATTATTCATGAACTATTCATGAATAATTCATGCTTCACTCATGATTTTGTGATATTTTTTCATTGAACAGAGTGTTGGAACAATCGAAATTCGGCAGACAGATGGATTCTGGAATGTGGGTGATAAAATTGAATAAAATAAAAGGATTGCTCTCAATGGTTGTTATGTGCGTGGCGTTATCTGCTTGCGGCGCAAAAGGTCCACAGGAGATTGTTTCGAACGAATTGGGTATTGATGTATCAAAAGGAGTTGAAATTTCCGATGTAGATACACATGCCGGATTTCATGGGGATGGTGTTACCTGTATTGCCCTTAGATTTGAGGATGAATCTGTGTTGGATTCTATTAAAGAAAATTCCGACTGGAAAGAACTGCCTCTTGATGAAACAATGCAGGCACTTGTCTATCGTATGGAAGATGCAACAGGTGAGATTGGCCCCTTTTTGAATGATAATGAAGGAAACGCACTGCTGCCAGAAATTCAAAACGGTTACTATCTCTTGATTGACCGTCACGCTGACAAGAATTCGGATATTTTAGAGCGAGGTTCATTCAATTTTACCGTAGGATTGTATGACACCGATAATAACATCATTTATTTTTGTAAACTTGATACATAAGATGATACACCTGAATTCTGTGTAAACTCCAATTTCCGATATGAATAGAGGAATATTTTAGTGAGGGGGCAGCCGGGAGAACCGGCTGCCCCCTTGACAACATAATGCGGCCGCTGGGGATAGATGGAAAGAAAATGCTCCGCCCCTCTCAACATTCGTCCGGAGACGGAAGGTTTCCACAGGGTTTGGAATGGTTTCTATCTGCGCTCAAAGGATTCAAGTATTTCCTGTTCTATTCATAGAGAGTGGTTTTGCAGGACATCCCTTGTAACCATAAAGTCAGCCTCTAAATCTTCAGCTTCCTCTTTTCCCAAATGACGAAAGCGCTTATGCTGTTTGGTATACAATTTGACAGCTTTTTCCGCTTCCGGCAGGATCTCCTTTGGTATATTATGCTGTAGTCTTCGCAGCCTTGCAACCAGTGTCAGCACTGTAACCATATGATCCAAATCGTCTGTTGGTCGGTTATAATAGTGGGCATAATAGAAGAATTTTGCCATTGCTAGCTCATAATCATCGCCATCATCCACATACAAATAAAACCCACTGATCGCAAGCCATTTATACTCATAATAATCTTCATCCGTAAGTATAGGTGTGGGTTTCAAAAAAGGGAACATGAATCATTCTCCTTCCTCTGCATCATCATTTAGGATATCCACATGATATCTGTTTCTTAAATCCCTAATCATCCGGCGATTCACTATTTCCATATCTCGGATATAATCCTCCCGCTGAATCAGCTCCTCCAGTTCCTCTTTGGGAATCGCCTGAAATTCCTGAACAGCCAGTACAGCATAATCAAGCAAATGAGATGTTAGCTCAATTTTTAAATGCAGGAGTTTAGCGATTATATTGCATATGATGACGATACGATCTATACCCTCATAGGAATCGGCTATACTCATCACTTTTTCCGCAGCAGTAAGCCGATCATCTCCGCTCTCTACTGCATCATAAAATAAACAATTTGCTATGTAATTCATTTTTGCATACTTGATCATAGTCATCTGTACCTTTCCGAATGGCCTCTCTGTTCAAAGAACTTCGCTCTGCACTTTGGACAGACCGACGGAACCACCAGCGGGCAGAACTTGGCTTTGATATATGGGATACGCAGATGGTCCATTTCATGCAGGCAATCAGATTCCTTCAGCACATCCGAATAATGGGACGGTGCGTAGT
>JAHHSE010000114.1 GCA_020025395.1 Oscillospiraceae bacterium | reverse complement strand
GGCTCCATTGACCAGATCGTCGGTCGGGAAAACGAGCTGGAGCGGGTCATTCAGATTCTCAACCGCCGTCAGAAAAACAACCCCTGCCTCATCGGAGAACCCGGCGTGGGCAAGACCGCCATTGCCGAGGGCCTTGCCCTCCGCATTCAGAAGGGCGAAGTCCCCTACAAGCTTCAGGAGAAGGAGGTCCACCTGCTGGACCTCACCGCCCTGGTGGCCGGCACCCAGTTCCGGGGGCAGTTTGAGTCCCGGATGAAGGGCCTCATTGAAGAGGTAAAAAAGCTGGGCAACATCATTCTGGTCATTGATGAGGTCCACAATCTGGTCGGGGCCGGGGACGCAGAAGGCTCCATGAACGCTGCCAATATTCTCAAGCCCGCCCTCAGCCGCGGGGAGATTCAGGTGATCGGAGCTACCACCTTCACCGAATACCGCAAGTACATTGAAAAGGATGCCGCTCTGGAACGCCGTTTTCAGCCTGTCACCGTCAATGAGCCTTCGGTGGAGGAGGCGGTGGATATTCTCCAGGGAATCGCCCCCTACTATGAGAAATATCATCATATCACCATTTCACCAGAAATCTGCCGTCTGGCCGTGACCATGAGTGAGCGGTATATCACCGACCGCTTCCTCCCGGATAAGGCCATCGATCTGATTGATGAGGCCGCCTCGGACACCAATCTGAAGAACAAGGCTCTGGCCCGAATCTCCGCCATTGACAAGGAACTGGCAGACTATGCCAAGGAGCGGGAGGTCACCCTGGCCATCACCAGACAGAATCCGGAAAACCCCACCCAGGAGCAGACTGCCTCGGTGGAGAAAGCCTATCAGCGTCTGGCAGAGCTGAAAAGCCGTGAACTCCAGCTCAATGAAGAGCGGAGCGGGCTGGAGGGCCAGTCCACCCCTGCCCTGACTGCCGAGAGCCTGGCCCGGGTGATCGAGCTTTGGACCAAAATCCCCGCCACCCAGATCCAGGAGGCGGAATATGCCCGTCTGGCCCAGCTGGAAACCCGGCTCAAGACCCACATTATCGGTCAGGATGAGGCTGTGGCCGCCGTCTCCGCCGCCATCCGCCGCAACCGGGTGGGGATCTCCGTGAAGCGGAAGCCGGTCTCCTTCCTCTTTGTGGGCTCCACAGGCGTGGGAAAGACCGAGCTGGTAAAGCAGCTGGCCTCCGATCTCTTCAATGCCCCGGAAGCCCTCATTCGTCTGGATATGTCCGAGTTTATGGAAAAGCACTCGGTAAGCCGAATCATCGGTTCTCCTCCGGGCTATGTAGGTTATGACGAGGCCGGTCAACTCACCGAAAAAATCCGCCGGAAGCCCTATTCCGTGGTCCTGTTCGACGAGATCGAAAAAGCCCACCCCGAAGTGCTCAATGTCCTTCTCCAGATCCTGGATGACGGGCGGATTACCGATGCCCAGGGCCGCACGGTCAACTTTGAGAATACCGTTCTGGTCATGACCTCCAACGCCGGAAGTGAAAATAAGATGGGCTCCCTGGGCTTTGACCGCACTGCCAACCAGGCCGGGCGGGAAAAGGCCATCAAAGCCCTCCAGCAGTTCCTCCGTCCGGAATTTATGAACCGAATCGATGAGATCATCTACTTTAACCAGCTCACCGAGGAAGACTTTGGAGGCATTGCCAAAATCATGCTGGAGGAGCTGACCACCGTCCTGGCCGGTAAGGGGATTACCCTCCTCATCAAGTCAGCGGCTATGGATCATCTGGTCCGCAAGTCCTACTCCTCCACCTATGGGGCCAGAAACCTCCGCCGTTTCATTCAAAAGGAGCTGGAGGATCCCATCGCCACCAAGCTCATTGAAAGCTACCTCCACCCCATCACCCACATCGAAGTGGATGTGGAGGACGACAAGCTGATTCTCCGCACCCTCTAATACTCCCATTCCTCGAAAGAAGAGACCCTAACGGCTCCCAAACCGGACCGCACAGACCTCATGAAGCTGCTGCGATGTGTCGCCCAGTCAAACTCCAGGCTCCGGATTTTGTGCCCAGCGCATGGAGGCTGAGTCGGCGCAGGCATCCGACGACCACTTGTGTTTCCGGACCTGGTGGACAAAGCAATGGCCCGCAGAAGGGAAACCTGATTTCCCGAAACCCGTTCATGGCGCTCGGTCTAACATCCCTTCCCCTTTCATTTACAATTTGTTCATCTCTGGTTCTTGAATCGTCCATCATTTTCTTTTTGAATATGTTATGATAATCATGTCAGGAACAAGAAGCCAACTCCCACCTCCTCTCTCTTCTCTTTTTCACACTGTCCCCTCTGAGTCTGCGACTGCGGACTCAGAGGGACAGACCAAACACTCCACGCTGGGCAACCAGCGTGTTTTTTATGCCCAATTTGAAATCAGGGCTTGTAATTTCCCTTTGGATGCTCTACAATGAGACATGACAATTTAATAATGGGAGAAGAAGTTATTTTTGTTGTAACGCCGTCCGATTGCAGACGGCGGAAGGAGAAGCAGCAATGAAAAAGCAGATTCTTGCAGTTTTCCTGGCGGTGGCCGCTCTGGCGTGTTCACTCAGCGCTTGTGGAGGAACAACCCCCCAGAACTCTACCCCCAGCGACGAAACGACACCTTCTTCCGGGCCTTCCCACCCCAATGAGCTGACGGTTGGAATTGCCCAGGACCTGGATGATAGTCTTGACCCGTATCAAATGACGGCCGCAGGAACTAGAGAGGTCATGTTTAACGTCTTTGAGGGCCTGATAAAGCCCGATTCTGACGGAAACTATGTAAACGCAGTTGCCTCCGACTATACCGTGTCGGAAGATGGACGGACCTACACCTTCACCTTGCGTGATGGGGTGGTCTTCCACAACGGCAAAGTCTGCACCCCTGATGATGTACTCTATTCCTTTGAAACCTGCGCCGCTACCTCGGTGACATCCGCCGTGGTGACGGCGCTTTCTGCTGTTACAGAGATGGTGACAGACGAAAACCGGATCATCATGACTCTGGATGCCCCAAACCCGGACTTCCTCAGCTATGTGGCCAGCGTGTATATCGTCCCCGCCGACTATCAGGATCAGGTCACCCACCCTGTGGGAACCGGCCCCTTCAAGTATGTCTCCCGCAGCATTCAGGAGAATGTGATCCTGGAAAAGCACGAGGACTACTATGGAACCCCGGCCCACCTGGATCGTGTGACCTACAAGATCTATGAGGACGGCACCGCCCTGTTTACCGCTTTGGACAGCGGTGCCCTGGATCTGGTGGCCCATCTCACCATGGATCAGGTCAACAACCTGTCCAACCATTATCAGGTGCTGGAAGGAACCATGAATCTGGTGCAGGCCATCTATCTCAACCACGCTGTGGCCCCGTTTGATAATGAGAAGGTCCGTCAGGCCCTCTGCTACGCCGTGGATGTGGATGCCATGCTGGCCCTGACCTCGGACGGTCACGGAACCAAGGTGGGATCCTCCATGTATCCCGCCTTTGGGAAATACTTTGACCCCGCCCTCTCCGAGGCCTATCCCCACGATCCCGAAAAGGCCAAGGCCCTCCTGACGGAAGCCGGCTATCCCAACGGGTTCTCCTTCACCATCACGGTCCCCAGCAACTATCAGCCCCATGTGGATTCCGCTGTGGTGCTGGCAGAGCAGCTGGCTCAGTCCGGAATCACCGCAGAAATTCAGCTGGTGGATTGGAACACCTGGGTCCAGGATGTCTACACAGGGAGAAACTTTGAGGCCACTGTGGTGGGCTTCGATTCCAGCACCCTCAACGCCAGTGGGATGCTGGCCCGCTGGGTGAGCGACAACGACAAAAACATGATCAACTACAACAACCCTGATTATGATGCCGCCTTTGCCGCCGCTCAGTCCACCGTGGATGAAGCTCAGCAGACCGCCTTATATCGGCAGTGCCTCCGTATCCTGAGCGAAACCGCCGCCAATGTCTACCTTCAGGACCTCTCTGACTTTGTGGCGGTACACCCGGATCTGAAGGGGTATGAGTTCTATCCCCTTTATGTCATCGATATGTCAAAGCTGTCCTTTGACTAAAAGATCCCTATTCTGAACGGAAGGAAGGCGAGGAGATGAAATACTTCGCAAAAAAATTTCTAACTCTCATTATTACATTGTTCATCGTTTCCCTCCTCGCCTTCCTGGCCTTCCAAATCATCCCCGGTGACCCCACCACCAAAATGCTGGGGACCGAAGCCACGCCGGAGGCAGTGGCCGCCCTCCGGGCCGAGTTGGGTCTGGATCAGCCCTTCCTCCTTCGATACTGGCACTGGCTCACCGGTTTTCTGACCGGAGATCTGGGTGTCAGCTACAGCTATCATATGCCGGTAGGTCCCATGCTCTGGGAAAAGCTGGGAATCACTGCCCTGCTCACCCTCCTCTCCTTCGCCATAACCCTCCTCATCGCTCTTCCTCTTGGCCTTTTAGCGGGCCGTGTCCAGCACGATGCCCTGGACAGTTTCTTCACCGCCATCGATCAGGTGATTATGAGTATCCCCTCCTTCTTTGTGGGAATCCTGATCTGCTTTTTCTGCGGAATCGTCCTGAAGCTCTTTACCCCCGGCGCCTTTGTCTCCTACACCCAGAGCTGGACGGATTGTCTCGCCTATCTCTTTTTCCCCGCCCTCGCCATCGCCATCCCCCGTATTGCCATGACGGTCAAAATGTTTCGCAGCTCCATCCGAAAGGAGCTGGGTCAGGACTATGTCCGCACCGCCCAAAGCCGAGGGCTTGGCCCCTCCTCCCTTCTCCTGCGGCATATCCTGCGAAATGCCCTCCTCCCCGTCATCACCTTTCTGGCCATTTCTGCCGCCGAGATCATGACGGGAAGCATCATCATTGAACAGGTCTTTACCGTGCCGGGAATCGGACGGCTCCTCCTGTCCAGCATCTCCAACCGAGATTTTCCTGTGGTACAGGCCATTGTTGTCCTCTTGGCCGCCTGGATTGTTTTGATTAATTTTCTGGCCGATCTGCTCTATCAGCTGGTCGATCCCCGAATCAGGCTTCGCTGAGAGGTATTGCTATGAAAAAAACAAGGAATTCCTTTTTCTATCTTGGAGGCGGCATCTCTCTTCTGATGC